>NZ_JAUBUI010000007.1:0-152909 GCF_036705385.1 Microcoleus sp. B3-A4
TTAAGACTCAGGTGTGCATATTTAAATAACCACATTAAACTCAGTATTTCTGCTTAGTTAAAAAGCGGGATGCTCCCCATCGATCGTCTGCTGAATAACGCGCCGACTGCTCAACCCCCATCCCAAGGAATCGACATTCAGCAGTTCCGAAATAGTGTCGAAGACAAGCTAAAAAGCATCCACGAAGATTTAGTGATTTTCGATCGTCGAGGTGAAGAACGCTTTGAGTCATTGTCTCAGGATCAGCGCATCTTTCTCAGCAAAGGCGATGAGCAATTTGCGTGGCTGATGCAAATGCTCACCGATGAAGCCAAAGATGGCCCGCGTTTGTTCAGTTTTAAGCTCATTAAAACAGGGTTTTTCGATCGCCCCACATGGATAAGTAAAAAAATTCAAATCACCCTCTGGTGCGAACACTCTCGTTTGCCTCTTCCCGCCTTAAATCCTAACGACAAGAAGAAGGGGGTTTATGAATTGGAAGTGTCGCGCGCATGGTTTACCAAAGCAGCCCCCTATCTCAAAATTTTGAGCGGAACCCTTAGTCTAGTCTTACCTGTCGCAGCCTCAGCAACCAAGCTAATGCTAGATGAAGCCACCTACAAAGGCATTGAAGAAGAACTCGATTTCGGACAAAAAAGCATCGAGTCTACCTTGAAAGGAAGCGATTTAGCGACTAATTTGTCTACCGAAAGAGATGCCCCTGATTGGCAACAGGGCGAAGCAGCCATCCGCGCCCAAGGCTCGATTTTGCGAGAATTACACGCGCTGCTAAAAGCAAAAGATCCTGGTTTTGGTGGCTTGGTGCGGGTGCAGAACAGACGCCGCGAATTTCTGTGGGTTCACGAGCAGTTTGTAGATGAGTATTAAGATTTTTATGTTGACACCATTATTACTATCAGGTGATAATTTAAACAGGAAATCTCAGGTTGCCATGCTCTGCCTGGAAGGAGAGCAATACCAAATCCAGCATCTAAGCATCTAATATTCAAGCCTGCCTGGGAACGAGGAAATAGTCTCGCTAAATGTCCTGACTGTGATTTCCCTGCCTAAATCCTGAGCTAGTAAATCGATACCGTCAATAACTTTATTTGGTTCTGCAATACTCAAAACCTCATAGCATTTTTCCCGATAATCGGGACGATCTTGGAAATACTGAATCGCTCGATCGAGTGGTTCCATAACTTGATAAGCTGCTTCCGCTTTGTCGATCGCCTCTTGGGGAATCGGAGTCGCTAATCTTTGAATAGCCAAGTCGATTAAATCTCTAGAATTTACCCGATCGCTCGGCCATCGATCGGCATTTGCCAACAACTTTTCTGCTATACTATCAATTTGATTCAAACAAGGAACAGGCGACCAATTTGGATAATTTGGTTCGCCAAACTCAATTCGCCCTTCACAAACCATCTCGAATTTAATAGTAGTGTCGTCAACAATAACAGGAAATCTTATCCCATACTGGTTGGCTTGAATATCGTTCGGGAGAACAATGCGTGAAGCGAAGCTATCCCCAAGGGAATCGCGACTAGCAAAAATCGCATTATAGCCTCCTTCGGCTACTTTGCGGCGCAGGAGACGGTAGCCATTATCCATCGGACACATAAAGTCAATATCCTGGCTCAACCGATATTCTCCGTGTTCCATACTTACCAACGTTCCGCCGCCAAAATACGCCCGACATTCCTGTAGAAATTCGACATTCAAGTGGCTGAGTACAGTTAATATCTTTTGATGAATTTCGCGTTTAAACATTGCTTGAGAACTTACCCAATTTTCTGGATGTTTTGGCGGAAAACCGCTTCTCAGTTCTGCTATTAACCAAGACTGATAGTGTTGGCTGATTTGTTGAATAAAAGCCAGTTCCTCAAAGCTAGGTGTTCCCAAAACTCCCCAATAATGCCAGCCAGATTCGTAGCGGCATAGCATTTCCTTGAAACTCATTTTTTTTACATCAGCAATTTGCCAGCAGATAGCTTGAAGGAATGGGAGTTCGGCGGGAATTGTCAACCCGGTTGCTATTTCTTGATGGTTCATCTGCTTTCGGCAAAAGCGAGGCAGAGCCTCTGGAACTGCGTTACCAGGCAGAGCCGATTGGTGACAAATTAAGCTCACACCGACCGTCTCTCTTGTTTGTATCGAAGTCTCGATCCCCCCTAACCCCCCTTAATAAGGGGGGGACAAGATTCTTATCAAAGTCCCCCTTCTTAAGGGGGATTTAGGGGGATCGAGACTCGACTAAAAGGGACATTTATTATGGGTTTCAGTCTTAAGTTGTCACCAATCAGCAGAGCCTGGGAACGATAATTTTTCTTCCAGTCCGCGCAGGCGGACTTTGTTTGTTTAGCCCCGACTTCTACTCGGCGGGTTCTATTCCGTAGGTTCCTAACTTCCCGATAAAATCTCTTCGAGTGCTAATTTTAGCGTCGGATATTGATATTGAAAACCACTAGCTAAAGTTTGTTTGGGCAACACTTTCTGCCCTTCCAAAACAAGTTTTGCCCCGTCTCCCAAAAGCATTTCTAAAGCAAAACCTGGCACCGGCAACCAAGAAGGCCGCTGCAAAACTTCCCCTAAAGTTTGACACAATTCATTCATCCGCACCGGATTCGGTGCTGTCGCATTCAAAACGCCTTCAACTTGCGAATTTTGCAAAGCGTACAAAATTAAATCAACCACATCCTCGCGATGAACCCAAGAAAACCACTGTTTCCCAGTGCCGAGCGGCCCGCCTGCAAATAGTTTAAAAGGTGGCAGCATTTTTGCCAACGCGCCTCCCATTCCCAAAACTATCCCCAGCCGCAAAATTGCTAACCGCGTTCCCGCATTTTTTGCAGGTTGGGCGGCTGCTTCCCAGTCTTTGCACACTGTTGCTAAAAAATCGTTTCCAGCGAGGCTCGTTTCGTCAAATTCAGCGGTTTCGCTGGTTCCGTAATAGCCGATCGCCGATGCGCTAACAAACACCGATGGTCTAGGATTAGCATTGACGATCGCCTCCACCAATTTTGCCGTCGTCAGTCTGCGACTGTCCAGAATTGCTTGCTGGCGCGCCTCCGTCCACCTTTCCTCCGCAATCGGAACCCCTGCTAAATTGACAACAGCGTCGCAGCCCGCGATCGACTTTTGCCAATCACCAGACTCCGCAGGAGTGTAGGCGACAACTTCCAAATTCGGATAAGCTGAAGCCGGAAAAACTCGGCTAGCCTTCGCCGCATCCCTGCTCAAAACCACCATTTGATGTCCCGCAGCTTGCAGCTTCTCCACCAGCCCGCTACCTACAAATCCCGTTGCTCCCGCGATCGCTACTTTCATCTTTTACCAATAATGCACAGTTCTAGCAGTTTAGACGATCGTCCAAACTTGTTTTGAATTATACAAAAATAAAGAGCAGCCTCGATCGCCTCCCCACAAGCTTTCTGTATTTTGATTAAACTGATATGGGACGCGAGGAAAACAAACCATGCCTGCAAAAAAATCAAAGCTTCTAATTGCTGCCTCCATTGCCGCAGCAGGTAGCGCTGCGGTCTACTTTTACTTCCAGGGTTTGAGCCAACAAGTATCTAACCCTCAAGACAGCGCCAAAGTTGTACCCGACGAAGCAATGATGGCCGCGTTCATATCCCCCAATCCCCAAGCTTTGGCCGTGTTGCAGCGATTTGGCACGCCTGGGGCTCAAAAGTTGGTCGGGATGGGTTTGAAGACCTTTCAAGAACAAAGCTTGGCAGGCACTCAAATCGACTTTGACAGGGACTTAAAACCTTGGCTGGGGGGGGCGATGGTCGCTTTGTTGCCCCCTGATGTTGCTGCAAAAACCGAGCCTCCTAAGCTGCTGGTTGTAGTCAGCGTCAAGAATAAAATTAGCGCTTGGAATTTTGCCAATAAATTAAAATCTCAGCCCGGTGCAACTACTCAAGAAACCGAGTATAAAGGAGTTAAAATTTCTGAGATTGCAGAGCCAACTGGCAAGCGCTACAGTGTGGCTTTGCTGAATGACCAATTAGTGATGGCTCCTTTGAGAAAGCCTGTGGAATTGGCGATCGATACTTTTAAAGGAGAACCCTCCCTCGCTACGCAGCAGAGCACAACTAAGTTTTTTGCAGAGAGTGCTGGTGTCAAGAATCCGATCGCAACTGTTTATATTGCTGACTATGCTGCTGCAATTGAGCAATTGAAAGCTAATTTGCCCGCAGATATCCAGTTGCCTTGGACAGTGTTTTCGCAGTTCAAACAAGTTAAGTCTTTGGTAGCGGGAATTGGTGCGGACAGTGCGGGATTGAGGGTAAAAACTGTCGCTCAGTTAGACCCTAAATTCGTGCAGCAAAATCCACAAGTCCCATCGAAATTGTTACCCCGATTTCCCGGCGAAACTCTTGCTTTAGTCGGCGGCAAAGGACTAGATCAAATTTGGTCGCAGGCGACGACTCAGGCAAAAGATAGCCCGGAAGTTGACAGGGGAGTTCAGCAGGTGAGGAGTAGTTTTAAGCGGTTGGATTTGGATGCCGATCGTGATGTTTTTGGTTGGATGAATGGGGAATTTGCGATCGGGGCGATCGGTTCGGATCAAGGGATTTTGTCTCAGTTGGGGATGGGGGCGGCGATGATTTTTGAAACGAGCGATCGCCCTGCTGCAGAAGCAACCCTGAAAAAACTCGATGCGATCGCCAAAAGCAATGCTACAGTCAGTGTCGCCCCCAGACAAGTTCAAGGAAAGGAAGTTACGGAATGGAAAATACCCCAGCAAGGCACTTTATTCGGGCACGGTTGGCTGAATGAAAATTCTGTGTTTGTAGCTTTCGGTGGCCCTTTAGTTGATGTGATTACTTCGACGCCACCGCAGCCGTTAAGCAGCAGTCCGAGTTTTCAGGCGATCGCCACTTCTTTACCGCAAGTCAACCAAGGTTACTTTTACATAGATATGGAAAAAACCATGTCTTGGGCTAACCAATATTTGCTCGCAGTACAGCCAAATTTAGTTTCACCGCCCGCTGCTGAATTGCTAAATTCTCTCCGAGGAGTTAGCGTAGCCACAGCTTCTACACAACCGACAACTGCTGAGTTGGAGATGCTTTTTGCCTTCAAATCTAATCGGTAATTTTTCCTTCTATCCTTCTATCCCTTAATATCGTTTCCGGTTGCATCGGAATAATCAAATCGAGTCAACAGTTAACACTCAACCATTCAGTTTTTCCACCCGCCCGTCAACAGTCAACAGTCAACAGTCAACTATTCCGGAGGAGTGCAACCGGAATTGATATAAATCCCGTACACGGCTTTGTTGTCGGACTTTTTCCTGACAAAAAAAAGATGCTGCCCTCAATAGAGGGCAGCTACTCAAATCGTGATGTTTTTGGTTGGATGAATGGGGAATTTGCGATCGGGGCGATCGGTTCGGATCAAGGGATTTTGTCTCAGTTGGGGATGGGGGCGGCGATGATTTTTGAAACGAGCGATCGCCCTGCTGCAGAAGCAACCCTGAAAAAACTCGATGCGATCGCCAAAAGCAATGCTACAGTCAGTGTCGCCCCCAGACAAGTTCAAGGAAAGGAAGTTACGGAATGGAAAATACCCCAGCAAGGCACTTTATTCGGGCACGGTTGGCTGAATGAAAATTCTGTGTTTGTAGCTTTCGGTGGCCCTTTAGTTGATGTGATTACTTCGACGCCACCGCAGCCGTTAAGCAGCAGTCCGAGTTTTCAGGCGATCGCCACTTCTTTACCGCAAGTCAACCAAGGTTACTTTTACATAGATATGGAAAAAACCATGTCTTGGGCTAACCAATATTTGCTCGCAGTACAGCCAAATTTAGTTTCACCGCCCGCTGCTGAATTGCTAAATTCTCTCCGAGGAGTTAGCGTAGCCACAGCTTCTACACAACCGACAACTGCTGAGTTGGAGATGCTTTTTGCCTTCAAATCTAATCGGTAATTTTTCCTTCTATCCTTCTATCCCTTAATATCGTTTCCGGTTGCATCGGAATAATCAAATCGAGTCAACAGTTAACACTCAACCATTCAGTTTTTCCACCCGCCCGTCAACAGTCAACAGTCAACAGTCAACTATTCCGGAGGAGTGCAACCGGAATTGATATAAATCCCGTACACGGCTTTGTTGTCGGACTTTTTCCTGACAAAAAAAAGATGCTGCCCTCAATAGAGGGCAGCTACTCAAATAAAGCATCTTAAAGTCTCTCAAAGCTTCAGAATTAACCTTCAGACATTCCTGATTTATTCGGCAATTGCAAATCATCCGGATCTACATAGTGACAAACTGCTTTGTCCATGCAAATCAAGGCCCAGCCAGATTTATCGATGCTCATCAATTTGTAAGAAGCGGGCTGAATAAAGAAACCTTTGTGGTTGCGGGTTGCTGGTTTGATGTTAACGTGGCTGTCATTACTCATGTTTTTACAACTCCTAGTATTATCGTAGAAAAATCTGAAAACCGCTGGGCGGGTTTGTGAATCGTCTAAGTTTTCAAATACTAGCACTGACTTTCTGAGTTTTCCATAAAGTTATTTATTGATTTATTACGATATCGTAATAAACCGCAAAATCGATTTCCTCGATCCCCGCCCAAAAATCGACTTGTTTGCGTGGTTACGGCTCCAGAAGCCACTGTTTAACGCGGGCGAGACTCTTCCAGTCGGGTTTTCTCTTTAATCCTTCTTCAAAATTTTTTTTAACTTCGTCGAGCAACTCTTCGGAAGCCATTAGGAGTTGCTGAGCCACTTCTACGTGGGGGCGCACTCCTTTATCTTTGAGATCCAGGATCGCTACTGCTAGGTTGATGCGAGCTTGGGGGTCGTGAGGGTTCAATTTAACGGCTGTTTTCGCTGCCTTTTGAGCCGGTGCAGGTTTATTTTCCAACAGGTAGAGCCACGCAAGGCTAGCCCAGGCATTGCCATTTTTGGGAGCTTTTTCGCACACTTCTTTAAACACGGGGATCAGATTAGCCGGGGCTTCGCCAGCTTGGTAGCGATCGAAACCGTCTTTAAACAATTCTTCAGGGGTCATTCGATTTTAGATTTTGGATTTTAGATTTTAGATTGGAAAGAGCATTGGGTGCGGGACGCAGCAATGCAGTCCGAGGCATTCTCAGCAATTAGCAATTACCAATCCCCAATGCCCTATTTTCCAATTTATGTAGAAAAAGAACTGCCACAACCGCAAGTTTGAGTTGCGTTGGGGTTAGTAAACTGAAAACCGCCCCCGATCATAGCATCGCTGAAGTCGAGAACCAAACCGTAGAGATAAAGAATGCTCTTGCGATCGCAAACTACCTGAAAACCGTCGTAGTCGAAGACTTCATCGTCGGATTTCACAGTGCTGGGATCTGCGAAATCCATCACGTAAGACATACCAGAGCAGCCGCCCTGGCGCACCCCTACCCGCAAGCAGAGGTCTTTACCTTGCTTCTCTCTCAGAGCTAAAACTTGACGGACAGCAGAGTCCGTCATTTGAATTCCACGCTTTTGTGAAGTGGCTTGAGTCATAATTTGCCGAACTCCTGAGATTGTCTAATGCTAAGAGTTTAATCTTATGCCTCCATTGTACAGGCATTCGCCAGAAGGCCTTGGGTTAGATGCTGAAGGCCGAATTTTTAGCTTCTAATTTTTAATTCCCGTGGGGCCTCGTTCCCAAGCTCGATGTCCTCTCCCCCTATAGGGTTTATGATTGATAAGCAGCGGTTGACCGGCTACCGGCACCGCAACAATGCTTCACCCAACGGGCTTACTCTATGGCAGCGCTGAATCGCACTACTCTTCGTCGGCTACAAAACTTACCTCAAATTCCCAGCGTGTGGGAGGGCGATCGCCGACCCTTATCTAATGCTGACTCACACCTGATGATAGATGACGATGACATTCTAGAAGGTGGTGGCGAGTGCATTCTCTGGGTCGATGGCTCCGAGGGAGTCGTGAGGGCTATGGACATGGTAGGTCCAGATGCCGGCCCAGAGGCGATCGTCCGGGCCCTGCTACGGGCAATGGAACATCCCCAAAGTCCGGCTCCCGCAGGTCGGCCCCAAAAAATAGTAGTCAAAAACCGAGAAATTCAATTTTATCTGCGGGGCGTACTTCAAGATTTAAGCATTTCCATTGACTACGTGCCGGAATTGCCCTTAATTGACGAAATATTTCGCGGCATGGAAGAGGTCGCGATCAACAGGCCTCCTGAGTTGCCCCCTCAGTATGCTGAAGTTTTAATGGAAAAAGCTGCTCAAATTTGGCAAGATGCTCCGTGGCGGACTTTGAGCGAACACCAAATTATATCTATTGAAATCAATCAGTGGGATGTCGCCAGCCTCTACGTTTCCGTATTGGGGCAAGGCAGGATGGATTACGGAGTTTTACTGTACCGTTCTCTAGAATCCTTGAAGCGGTTTCGAGAACGAGTCGTCAACGATGAATCTTTTGAAGATTTAGAACAGGCTTTTTTAGGGCAAGACTGTTTGTTTCTTACCTTTGAAAGTGCGGCAGATATTGATGAGGACGACGACGAAGAAATTGATTTAGCAGATTTGCCTCCATCGGAAATTGAACCAAATTTCGGCAACCTACATCCTTTAGAAGGATTGCGATCGATTCTTTACGAAGAAGAAGCCCTCACGATGTTAGTTGCTCTCGAAGCATTTCATCGCTTTTTCCGCAACGGCCGCCGGAAATTGGGTTCAGACACTTTTCCAAGTCTTAGCAGCCGCTACCGCATCCCAGTTCCGCAGCCTGACGGAGAAATTCAACAGGTATCCGTTAAAGTTTCAACGATGCCGGATGTGTCAGACGAATTATTACAGATGCTCGGTGATGATGACGGTGATGACGGTGATGACGATGATGATGAATTTGAAAAGCCACTGCTGCGGGACGATTTGGTGCCGCAAAATTCATTTTTGAGTCTCGGCGCCGTACCTTGGGAAACGGTACAGTTCCTGCGCGAAAGTGTCCAGTTTCACCAAGGTGCAGAAAGTGAGATTAATACCGCCGGAGATGGTTTGCCGGTGGTGATGATCCAAACTTCTCATCCGAAGGCAAAAACTATGATTCAGGATTTGAAAGAAGCTGGAGGCGTGAAGGGGATTGGTTTTAATCCGGGCGAAAATCCTTTTCAGGATGAGCAATACGACTTGGGTATTTTGCAAACTAAAAATGGGGAGCTGTATTTGTTTGGGGAGTTTAATGAAGACGATCCGGTGCATCAGGAAGCTCGCAAGAAATGGGATCGCCGCTGTAAATTAACCAACGGTTGGTGCGGTTTGATTATTGCTAAAGGGTTGATGGGTGCTTCTCGCGGTCAGCCTCAGTTTAAGGATATGGTTGCTTTGCTGGAGGTGCGCTGGGTGTCTGCTAAAGACTTGGGAATTGGGCCACTTCAGTTGATGCCGATGTTTTAAAGTTGGTTGACTGTTGACTGTTGACTGTTGGCTGTTGTGAGAAAGAAGAAGTAAAAGTAATTTGTAAGGTGCGCCGCAGCGCACCCTCGTTTTTAAATTATTAAGGAGAATCATTATGTCAAATTCTACTCAAAAGCGAGAAGTGTTAGTCGCCCTTGATGCTGAATTCGCTGCTAAAATAGACCAGCTTACTGATGATTGGACGGAGGCGATCGAACAAGCTCTCCGTCTCTGGTACGCTAAGCAAATAGAAGATAAGTTGCGGAATTTTTATCAAAACCGCAGCCAAGAAGATATTGAGTTTGAGGAAGAATGGGCAACATTGGCTCAGGAACAAATGGAAGAAATTTTAATAGAGGAAGGTCTTTGAGACAATGACAGAAGCTTATCCGCGATCAGGCGAAGTTTATCTTGTGAGAGCTTTGCGAACGATCGGAGATACAAAAAAGCGTCCTGTTGCTGTCGTTTCCATAGATAGCCGGAATGAATTGAGCCTTACTGTACTGATTGTCCCTTTTACTAGCGATTTGAGAGGGGGCGAAACTCCGACTCGGGTTTGGATTCCTGCTGGTGAAGGAGGTTTAGAATCTGACTCGCTGGCTGTCTGCGAGCAAATTATAACTGTCCAAAAGACTTATCTGGAACAAGGCCCTTACGGTAAACTTAGTGCGGATGTCCTAGCAAGAATACAGAGGGCTATACAAGTGTCGATCGGCATTTATGAACTTTGAATGTTTCGGAAATTCTAAAATTTGTTACAATCTGTAAAAATACTGGAAAGGATAGGTAAAATGCGGGTTGCGATCGCAGGTGCGGGACTGGCTGGAATGACCACAGCAGTCGATTTAGTGGAGGCCGGCCACGAAGTAGAAATTTTTGAATCCCGCCCCTTTGTCGGCGGCAAAGTCGGCAGTTGGGTTGATCCCGACGGCAATCACGTTGAAATGGGTTTGCACGTCTTCTTCGGCTGTTATTATAACTTATTTGCCCTGATGAAAAAAGTGGGAGCATTTGACGATTTGCTCCTCAAAGAACACGTCCACACTTTTATTAATCGAGGGGGCGAAACCGGTTCTTTAGATTTTCGGTTTCTTGTGGGTGCTCCTTTGCACGGTTTGAAGGCGTTTTTCACGACATCTCAGCTATCCGTACAAGACAAAATTCAAAACGCGATCGCCCTGGGAACTAGCCCCATCGTCCGAGGTTTGATAGACTTTGACGGGGCAATGAAAACTATCCGCGATTTGGATAAAGTTAGCTTTGCTGACTGGTTCCGCAGCCAAGGTGGCAACCAAAACTCGCTCAAAAGAATGTGGAATCCGATCGCCTATGCACTGGGCTTTATCGACACGGAAAATATTTCTGCCCGGTGTATGTTGACAATCTTTCAATTCTTTGCATCAAAAACCGAAGCCTCTGTCATGCGGATGCTAGCTGGATCTCCCAACGAATATTTGCACAAACCAATTGTGGAATATTTGGAAAACAAAGGAGCAAAAATTTACACGCGGCGCAGAGTGAGAGAAATTCAGTTTGAAGAAGGCGAAGAAACCCGCGTGACAGGCTTGGTAGTAGCTAACGGCGAAACAGAAGAAAATATTACCGCAGACGCTTACGTTTTCGCCTGCGACGTACCCGGAATTCAGAAAATATTGCCCCCAGCTTGGCGCAAATGGTCAGAATTTGACAACATTTATAAATTAGATGCTGTGCCGGTTGCTACAGTACAATTGCGGTTCGACGGTTGGGTAACGGAATTGGAAGACGAAGCTAAGCGCAAACAGTTGAGCCACGCTGTAGGAATCGATAATTTGCTATATTCAGCAGATGCAGATTTTTCTTGTTTTGCAGATTTGGCGCTGACAAGTCCCAAGGATTATTATCAAGAAGGAAAAGGTTCGCTGTTGCAGTTGGTGCTGACACCGGGAGATCCGTTTATCAAACAAAGCAATGAGGCGATCGCCCAACACGTACTTAAGCAAGTTCAGGATTTATTCCCGTCTGCGCGGGAATTAAACATGACTTGGTACAGTGTAGTTAAGCTCGCTCAATCTTTGTATCGCGAAGCACCGGGAATGGATGTTTTCCGCCCTGCTCAAAAAACGCCGATCGCCAATTTCTTTCTAGCAGGAAGTTACACTCAGCAAGATTACATTGATAGCATGGAAGGAGCGACACTTTCAGGCCATCAAGCGGCTAAGGCAATTCTCGAAGCTTACAGTCATTAGTCATTAGTCGTCTCTCGTTTTCTCTGGTTCCCAGGCCTAGCCTGGGAACAAAAAAGAAACAATTCTTCAATCTAAAATCTAAAATCTAAAATCTAAAATCGCATGACTGATTGGTTAGAACACAGCGTCCAAGTAGAAGTAGCAATTCCCATCGAATTAGCGTGGCAACTCTGGTCGGATTTAGAGCAAATGCCGCGCTGGATGAAGTGGATCGAATCAGTTCGCGTTCTCGAAGACAACCCGGAATTATCGCGCTGGAAACTCGCAACTGGCGGGTTAGAATTTAGCTGGCTTTCTCGGATTCTCAAAGTAGTGCCGAAGCAGATAATTCAGTGGGAATCGGTAGACGGTTTGCCAAATCGGGGTGCGGTGCGGTTTTACGATCGCAAAAACAGCAGCATTGTCAAACTGACGGTAGCTTATGGAGTTCCCGGCTGGCTGGCAAAATTGATGGACAATTCATTTCTAGCGCGAGTAGTTGAATCGACTCTTATGGCTGACTTGGAAAGGTTTAAAGAGTATGCTCTGAAAGTGAAAGCGACATCTTAAATTCTGAGGACTAAAATCCTTTGGTTTTTAATTGTAACGCGAGAGCCGATCGGTCTTTGGCGTCAGTATCATAGAGATGTGCTGCTGATTCCTTCTCGGTTCAGTTATGAGTTACTGCCTAAACCCCGCTTGTCAAAACCCGCAAAATGCCGATCGTACCCAATTCTGCCTGAATTGCGGCTCCAAACTGTTGCTGAGAGAACGTTACCGCGCCATCAAACCCCTCGGGCGCGGCGGTTTCGGCCGCACTTTTTTAGCAGTAGACGAAGACAAACCCTCAAAACCGCGCTGTGCAATTAAACAGTTTTTCCCCCTATCCCAAGGTACAAGCAGCAGCGAAAAAGCAGCAGAATTATTCAACCGAGAAGCGGTGCGACTGGACGAATTGGGAAAACACCCGCAAATTCCCGAACTGCTGGCGCACTTTCAGCAGGAACGCTATCAGTATTTGGTACAGGAATTTATAGAAGGTCAGAATTTACAGGAAGAGTTGGCGCGGACTGGGCCTTTCAGCGAAAGTAAAATTCTCAGTCTGCTGAAGGATTTATTGCCAGTATTGCAGTTCGTGCACGATCGCAGTGTAATTCACCGAGATATTAAACCCCCCAACATTATCCGGCGTCGCATTTCTAAAACTCCCATCATTTATACTTACCCAGCATTAACCGGGGAATTAGTTTTAGTTGATTTTGGCGCTGCAAAAGTTGTGGAGGGTTTGAGAGAAACCGGTACAGTCATAGGTTCTCCCGAATTTGTGGCGCCGGAACAAATTAGAGGTCAAGCGGTTTATGCCAGCGATTTGTACAGTTTGGGAGTAACTTGCATTTATTTGCTAACTCAAATATCTCCTTTTGATTTGTTTGATATCAATCAAGATGTTTGGGTTTGGCGAGACTTTTTGAAGGTTCCAATCGATCCGAAATTAAGTCGCATCCTCGACAAAATGATCGAATCGAGTCTCAGCCGGCGCTACAAATCTGTAGCTGAGGTATTGAAAGATTTGCAGCCGCAGCAGTCGGCGGCACAGGTTCCGACTCCGGCGGCCCCTGCGATTTCCCTGCCGCAGAGGACGCCGGCGGTGCAGAATGCAGTGCCGCCAACGCTTGCAGGCACAATCATACCTGTGCCGCCGATGCAGCGGGTTGTACCTGCACGCGCGCCTACTTGGAGGTGTGTTCATACTCTGGTAGGGCATTCTAATGCTGTCACGTCGGTAGTTTTCAGTCCTGATGGCGCGACTTTAGCTAGCGGCAGTGAGGACAAGACGATCGAGATGTGGAAGTTGGACGCGGGTAAGCGGTGGTACACTCTCACGGGTCATTCTGACTGGGTGACTTGTGTAGCGTTTAGTCCTGATGGCGCGAGTTTGGCTAGTGGCGGCCGGGACAAAATGATTCATATTTGGGATTTGAATAAGGGTAAGTGGTGGTACGCTTTGGCTGGTCATTCTGACAGGGTTTCTGCTGTGGCGTTTAGTCGGGATGGTCAGGTTTTGGCTAGCGGCAGTCGGGACAAAACTGTGCAGTTGTGGAATTTGAATAAGGGAAGGCGGATGTCGGCTTTGACCGGTCACGCTGGCGGGGTGGAGGCGGTGGCTTTTAGTGCTGGCGGGGAGTTTTTGGCTAGTGCCAGTCGGGACAAAACTGTGCAGTTGTGGGATTGGCAAAAGGGTCGATCAATTGGTACTCTGGCGGAACACGGGGATTGGGTGCGGGCGATCGTTTTTGCTGCGAACTCCCCCAACTCCCTGGCCGGTCAGACCCCCCCCAGCCCCCCCTTGGTAAGGGGGGGAGTAGGAGAAGGATTAATTTTGGCCAGCGGCAGTCGGGATGGTACGGCGAAGCTGTGGCGGGTGGATGCACAGGGGCGAGGGACGCTGTTGCGGAGTATGAGGGACAATTCTGGGGATGTTTTGTGTCTGGCGTTGAGTCCCGATGGTCGGGTTTTGGCGACGGGGAGTCGGGATGGCACGATTTATTTGTGGGATGCGGGTACGGGGGGTTTGCTGGAAATTCTGACGGGCCACGGGGGGGAGGTTTTGTCGGTGGCGTTTAGTCCTGATGGGGGGAGTTTGGCTAGCGGTGCGGGCGATCGAACTGTGAAGATTTGGCGGGGGATTGGGCATTAGGGGCGATGTCAAGAGTGCCTGCTTAAAAATCTTATATTTATGCTTGACAGGCGATCGAGTGTTCTGCTACATTAGGAATTCGTGAGGACGCATAGCTCAGTTGGTTAGAGCACTACGTTGACATCGTAGGGGTCACTGGTTCGAGTCCAGTTGTGTCCATCCCAAAACCCGCTTTCTAGGCGGGTTTTGAGTTTTCTATAACCTAATGGGCTGCTATAGTATTCTCAATCAGGGGTGACAATAAGTGACAATCCCAGACATTAAATGCGATAAATCTGCGATATGCCCAAAGGTTCTGTAAATGTAGAAATTTTCAAGGAACGGCTACGGTTAGCCTGGTCATGGAACGGGAAACGCTTTTGGCTCTACATCGGTTTGCCCGATACGATCGTCAATCGTAAGGTCGCTTCTATGAAAGCCAGCCAAATCGAGCTAGACATTGCTAGTGGTAATTTTGATCCCTCCCTCGCCAAGTACAAGCCCCAGAAACAAGAATCTATTTCTGTTTCTGAGCTTTTTGACCAATTTGTCGAATATAAACGCCGTAAAATTGAGGCTGATACTTTTGCTAAATATACTGCCTTTCAAAAACACGTTGCTGTGTTTTTCAAGAACAAAACAACAATTTCTGTTTCTGAAAGTGTTGCTGAAAATTTTAGAGATTGGTTATTGTCCGATCGCTCCCTTGAACCTGTGACGGTACGCGAACGGATTATCATGATGAACGCTTGCTGGGAATGGGCACACAAAAAGAAGCTGGTTCTCGAAAATCCTTGGGCTGATGTTAAGGTTTCAGTCCCGCCAAAACAGCGCCCCGAACCGTTCACGCTTACAGAAATGAGCGCCATCGTTCATAAATTTCGTTCTGACTCAAACTTCAGTAACTACGCGGATTATGTGGAGTTTAAATTTGGCGTCGGTCTTCGCACCGGGGAAGCTGCTGCGCTGCAATGGCGACATTGTTCCGCTGAATGCGATCGCATCTGGATCGGAGAAAGTTTGAGTAATGGTGGCTCTCGCAAATCAACCAAAACTAATAAGGCGCGCACGGTGCCGCTAACACCAAGGCTGCAACAGCTATTACTTGATCGGCGACCAATTGAGACGCTGCCCGACAATTTAATTTTCACCAGTAGCGAAGGTAGAGCGATCGACTCCAAAAATTTCTGCAACCGCTACTGGAAACCTGCGCTTGCATCCCTTGGAATTGATTACCGAAAACCTTACAACACCAGGCACACGCTAATTTCTCACGGCTTGGAAGCTGGCATGAATCCCGTGGCGATCGCATCCCTCACTGGCCACAATGTTCGCACTCTGTACGAAAACTATGCCGGATTGGTCAACTCACCACAATTGCCTGATTTTTTCCCGGTTTTGAACCCGGTTTCAGATGCTGATTTTGTGGTAATTCCATCTGATATCTCTGAATAAAACTCAGATGTTCAGGATGATTAATATCCCCATTACAACTTATTAATTGATTCAACAAAATAGGATTATAGAGAATTTTCCCGCTTGGGTTGCGTCCCCAGTGAATCCCTTCTATAAGTTTTTTTTGTTGTCGGTATCGCATTAAGGTTCGATCGCAGCAGTTGAGAATTTGGCAGGCAGTCTTTGCATCACAGAAATTATTCATTTGGATTTTGATTTGAATTGAGTAAACTTTTGATTACGTTGTCTTTGATCATGTTTTGTCGCATTAGTTCAACTAAGAGGACTCGTGCTTCTTCTACTGAAAGTGATTGAGCTTGAGAAGCGTAGATTCTTAATCGAAGTTGTTGCTCAAGTGTGAGGTCAATAGTTGTCATGATTCTATTTTCTCAGTGCGATCTTTTTCGGCAATCAATAGGTTGATTCGATCGCGAACCTCAGCAGTTTCTCCAGTCAGCCAATTCACTATTACCTCTCTCTGGTATTTAGTCCCTGGCGCTTTCCATCCATACATCTGAGTCAGTAGATTTTGCAAGTGTTCTGGGTAGTATTCGGGCCACCAAATAGTAGCTATCTCTCTTAGTTTTTCAGCATCCTTCTCATCTATTCCCCCGGAGATAGCTGCTGGTTCGGGTGTTGGTTCGGGTGTTGGTTCGGGTGTTGGTTCGGGTGTTGGTTCGGGTGTTGGTTCTTCCGTTCTCTCCGTTGTCTCCGTTGTCGGTTCTACTATTGGCATTGTCGATTCCGATGTCGTTGGAGCTAGTGTCGGAGTTGGTGTCGGGTCTGGGGAAATCAATCCATTAAAAGCGGTTTTTTCATCAGCGGTAAGGGAGTTCCAGACTTTCTGGCGATCGGCTGCGCCTTTGCTGCAAACTTCCTTGAGCATGGTCTGAATATCAAGAGCTGTTTCTCGATCGCCGGCTTTGATCGCTAGCCGAATATATTCGACAAGATCCCCTGTTTCGTCGTTTTGTTGAGGCTGCTGATCAACCTCATTTTTTGAAAATGGCTCCAAATTCTGAGGTCGATCGCTAGGTTGATCACCTTGCTGTGCAAAGGATTGATCAACCTGATCAACCTGATCAACCTTGTTACCAAAACTAGGAAAATCTTTCGCTGCCGTGGAATTACTGCCAGCCAAAGCAGCCATCCAGTTTACTGTTCCTTTCGAGGTCGGATTCGAGGTCGGATCAGAAGTTGGATCAGAAGTTGGATCAGAAGTTGGATTCGAGGTCGGATCTGAATTTAGTATTTTTTCAGAAATAGGATGATCAGGTTGATCAGGTTGATCAAATCCTTGTGTAGCAGGGTGATCAACCTCGTGATCAACCTCCCTTTTTAAGGGGGTTTTCAAAACTTGAGGTTGATCAGCAGCCTCAACAGGGATTGAATCAGCCTCAAATTCGGCGTCAAATTCGGCGTCGGATTCAGCAAGCTCAAGAGGGAGGGAGACAGGTTCGGGTTCGGGTTCAGTTTTGCACCAAACTCGAACTCGTTTGCTGGATATCGATCGAAACTCTCGCTCCCACCCAAATTTTTTGAGGATGGCGGAACAGCGCATCTGATGCGATCGCTCTTGTCGGCTCAGGTCAACTTGGAGATGAGTGAGAAGGTCGCTGAGTCGGATATATTCGCGGTGTTCAATAAAATTTTCGATGACATCTTCCCAGGGATCTGATGACTGAAACTCTTGAGCAATGTGTTCGGCAGTTTCTTCATCTTCATAGTCAAGACAAGGTTCTTCGCCAGATTTGTAAGCCAGCATCGCAGCAGCCCAAATCGCATCTCGTTCTTTCTTAAGCAATTTAGTATCAATCCGGTGCTTGACCGGAATTACCCAAAATCGCCGGTTGCCTGTTTCATCAGCGAGAAATTCTTGCTTGTTGGTGGTTGCGACAATGATGCTGGGTCGGTTGAAGTCTTCAATATCTCGGCAATATGGCGGTCGAATTTTGTCTGTTCCGGTGGATAAAAAAGCTTTGGTTGCACTGACATCGCGCCGTCTGAAAACACTCTCTAGCTCTGCCCATTCTACAAACCAGGCTTGGTGCAATTTCAGCCGTTCATCTTTGTCAGAAACAGTTCCCAGGGAATCGTCAAAATATTTGCCTCCCGCCAGCACCTTAAAAAAAGTTGACTTTCTATAGCCCTGTTTCCCTTGCAGAATCAGAACTGTGTCTATTTTGCATCCTGGTTCAAACGTTCGTTTCACAGCACCAATTAATGTTTTTCGGACAAACATTTCATAAATTGGATCGTTGACACCAAAATATTTTTCAGCGAGACTATCTAAAAACGAAGTATCTGGTGCTGGTGGCAAAGAATTTAGATACTCTTCAATTGGTGAATACTGATTTTCTACTGCTATTTCTGTCAGGATATCTTGAACATCTTCTCGACTGGATTTTACGAGAATTCCGTGTTTAATTGCGAGTTGAATTCGCACTCGATCGAGTGATACTGGTGTACCGTCAATTTCGATTCGCTTGCTGAGTTTATTCAAACGAAGCCGTTTGCCAAATTTTCTAATGATTTTTCGGTAATCCTGAATCATTCTGTTATCTGAATTTAAAATATTAAATTCAGGTGATGAATCAGAGCTAGCAGCAGAATTAGGAGAGTTACCCAAATCAGATTCAGCCTCTGCCTCCATTCGCGAAACTAAATGATCGGGTTGCAAAGACTTAATGAATCGCCAGTATTCACCTTTAATGCAGCTTTCAATCCCATCACTAACATATTTAGAGATGCTGGCGATCGGATTCGACTTAACTGCGTAATTCCAGATTTGATCCCACTCTTCTTGATCCCAGCCACTGCCGGGAGAACAACGCCGACAAGCATCAAGAAATAGAGTGTAGGCATCCTCATTGGTTACTTGTCCGAGTCGGCTGAACTCAGATTGAACTCCAATTAAATCCCGTGCCAGTGTTGCCATTGAGGTATTTCTGAGAGTCGCTACTCCATTCAAAAATTCCTTGTTGGGCTTTCCCAGACCGCACTGTAGAGAAATTGGCACCGGCACCGGAACAGTGATGTCTTTATACCGTTGAGATATTTCCTCCGGTGTCGCAGTTAGAGTTGCGGTGGCAGTGCGCCCCGTCGTGGCAGTCGCACTGTCTAAGACAGTAGCGCTGTGGGTGGCAGTCGCAGTAGCAGTGGTAGAAAATTGCAGTAAAGCTTGGTGCTGTTCCTCAAGTTCTCGTTGTTTCCGAGCGAGTAACTCTTGATAGAGAATGAGAAGTCGATCGCGCAAATCACTGTAGCTGTAGCGAGTGCCAGACTCTTCAACAAAATCGGTTTTAACGGGTTCGCGATCGGGCTTAACGTGCCACGCACCCGCGAGCCGAAAAACACGACTGGGATTTTTGTTGCTCTCGTCTGCTTCCATCACTTCGATCAGAAGCACTTGCAGTTCCCGCCATTGTTCCTGTGCGATCGGCTCATCAAAAAGCCAATACGGTTGCATCGACTTGTCACCGCTAAATATGGTGAAAGTTGGTTCAACAAAACCTACTTCGCTCCATTTTTCAAATTGTTCTGCCAACGGGATATCGTCCCACTCGCAGAAAATACCACAGCACTGCTTAATCTCAGCATCGCTATGTCCGGCTGTACCTGCGCCTGCACCATTAACCACGACATAAACACCGCGCTTGTCTGCTTGATACTGCTCAATCTGTTGCCAGTTAAGCTCAGAACTTTTGCGACCTTTATCCTTTTTCTTGCGTTCATCAGAGCTATGATAGAAAAACCTCAACAAAGCTTCGCCCGGTTGATAGCCCAAGTAATTCAGGTGCTTTTGTGCCAGCTCACGATCTATATTCATTGCTTTCTGACTCCTGATTTTGATTTTGCTGCGACTAAAGTTTGCAATTGTTGGCGCAAACGATAGATTTCCTGATTGACCGACGATCGTTTTTCTTCCAAATCATTGATTCTTTCTCTCAGTCGTGTGATTTTTTGACTTTCATTTGCTTGAATTTCGCTAGCTGGGAAAGTACCTTGGGCTGGATCTGACCAATAGCACTCGGCACACAGCCCATTCGTTAATAAGCCGAAGCATCGTTTGCCGTCCTTGTGATAATTCGATCGACACCATCCGTTTTGGGTCATGTTCTGTACTGATTTTTTAGGGCAGTTTTTCAGTTAGCCAATAGCTGAGTTAGCTGTTTCCCAAATCCGTATGGAATTACCGCATTTTGTTTTCTGGAAAACTGTGCCTGTATGAAATGTGGCTTTGGGGTGCGTGGTTTTTCGTTACGGATTTTCAACATGGGTGAATTTGTTGAGATGGCTGCGAGAATAGTGCTAGCGATCGAGGTCGAATTAGCCCCCGGCCTCGATCGCTAGTTGTTCTACGAGAAGAGACAAACTGGCTAGACAAAATAAGTAGCCAATTTGTCCTGTAATTGATATTATGACAGAAAGACCTAAAGATCAATCCTTAGAAACTAGGAAAATTACTGTGTTGCGATACTTACGGGAAAAAGCGGGACTAAGTAGGGAGCAATTAGTAGCACGTTTGGGAAATCGGATTGCAGTGCGAACTTTGCAGCGATGGGAGACGCTGGGGAAAGAGCCAGCCCTTACTCGGGGCGACTGGATCGACCTTTGTGATGCTCTCAATGTTCATTGGGAAGAGCTTCCCAGGGATTTGTCAGATTTAGTAGAGGAGGAAACAAACTACGAAATGCTTGCTTAACCTTAACAAGACAAAATGGCTTGTCATAATGTCTTATTAAGTGGTATGATAATCGCACAAGCCAAAATTAACAGCCCCAAAAATCTGAGAACCAGCAGCCTCAGTAATCAACGATCTGCTTAGGAATGTGACGCAAGGCTTGCGCGATTCAACTTTTAGGACATTGCAAAAGCAAAATTGCTTCAGAAAGAAGTACGGAATCTTTTTGTCAAAATTACCGAGTTAAAAAAACCATGCCAAAACTACCCACAACGTTTCAAACGCTTGACTTGACAGGATTTGAGGTCGATCGAACTCAACAATACACAGGAATTAGTCGAGAAATGATTGATTTTACGTGTGCTGTGCTTAACAAAAATCGTATAGGCATTGTGGTTCGGAGTGTGGGTGCAGCGCTCAAGGAAATTTACGGAATCGGAGGGAGCACCGATATTATCTGCAAATTGCTGAAAGAATGGCGTACAGATAATCTGTCGCTGATGAAGCAAGGAAAATCAGAGAAGGATTTAGCAACAGCACTGTTGGAAGCAGCGGACGATGGTTTGCTGGAGGACTCCGAAATACCTGAAGATATTCTCAAGGTTTCTCATCAAATGGCGATCGCGTTCTACAGACTGGCTTATCAAAAAGCTGATACCAGCGTGAGTGGCGATCGGATGAAACAGTTAGCTCAGGAAAATGAGCTGATGCGTCAACAACTCAAAGATTTTCCTCAAAATCAAATGGAGTTGAAATTTTATCTAGCAGAGTATGAACGCCAACGAAACGAACTTCGGGAAGCGTACATGAATCTGAACAAACAAAAGTTGACCGATTCTGAAGAATTTCGTCAGCAGTTAGATTTGCTTCAAGCCGAAAACAATGAATTGAAAGCCAAATTGACACTTGCTGAAAAACGGTTGCTCGAAGTTGCAGAATTTGAAAATGCTTCTCGCGATCGACTCAACGAAATGTCCAAACTTAACGGTCAAATCGAAGCACGAGAACGAGAAGTGTCGAGTCTTCATTCTCAAATCCAAGCTCTACAAGCACAAGTTGGCGAGAAACAAGTCCTAGAAGCTCAACTAGAACAAGTGAGAACTCAGCTAAGAGAAGCTTCAACAACAATCACTAACCTGCAAAGTCAACAAAAAGTTAGTGGGGCTTTAGAAGTCGATCGAGAATTTGATGATAGTGATGATGGTATCGTTACAGACGCACAGCTTATGGTCGAAAACGAGACTTTGCATGGTGACTTGTCTGATGCTCTCAAAGAAATTGAAGAATTGAAAAGCATCGTGGCTAATTTATCATCGGTTAACACTCCTGATAACACTCCTGATAACATTCCTGATAACACTCCTGATAACATTCCTGACAACATTTCTGATAACGTTTCTGACAACATTTCTGATAACGTTTCTGAAAAAACTCCCAGTAAAAGCAAGAAACCAAAACTTGCTCTTGTTCACTAGAAACAGAAAGAAAAACAAAAACTCAGTAACAGCTCTGAACAACTGTTACTGAGAAAAAAGAGAGAAAGTTTGGGTTTCGGAGTTTGAGTTTGGAGTATTGAGTGAGGACTTAAACTCAATACTCATAATCACTCTCGTATCAACCAGTAATCGTCAACCAGTAATAGGGTAATTGGCAATCGGTACTGGGTAATCGGTAGTAAGTAGATAGGCGGGATTAAACCGACTAATGTAACCGTATGTAAATAGGCTTAAGTTAGCCAGTAGAAAGCATTTAGACACTTTACATCGTTTACATAGTTGCGTTTTAAAGCGCCGACTTACTTAATCAGGGGATAGAAACATGATAAACCTAAAAAAAGAAATTCAGCTAATGTTGATGGCACGATTTCCTTTGTTGTGGGTAGTAAGCCCAGAAGAGGAAACCGCCGAAGAAATTTTGTGTGCTATAGCAAAAGCTAAGGAAGGGCAAATCTACTTCTGGGATTTTGCCCGTGGTTGGACGGATTCGGGTACATCTAAGGGAAATCCGATGCAAGCCTTGGAGCGGATTAGCAAAGCGCCGACAATGGAACAAGTCACTGTCTTTGTCATGAAAGACATCGCGACTCTGATTGCACCAGGTGCGAATGGGCAGATAGCAAGTAACCAACTAGCGATCGTCCGGGAACTGAAAAATCTGGCAAAACAAATAGCCCGTGACCGTCGCTGCCTCGTTATCCTCTCTGACCAACTGAGAATTCCACAAGAACTGCGCGAAGAAATTACGGTAGTAGATATCTCGCTGCCGACCATCGATGAGATATCAAAGCTGATCGATCGACTGGTGGGCAAGGAAATTAAACTCAACGCAGAACAACGGCAACAGCTAACAAAGGCTTGCCAGGGGCTGACTCGGTGCCGAATCTCTCGCGTCCTTGCCAAGTGCTTAGTTCTTGGAAAAGTTGATATTCGGGCCCTCGCTGCGGTCATCGAGGAAAAGCGCCAAACCATCCGAGAGACAGGCATCCTCGAATTTATCCCGGTTCAATCAGGTCTGGAGTCGATCGGCGGACTCGAAAATCTCAAGCAATGGGTAACAGTTCGATCGCACTCTTTCAGTGACCAAGCCCGCGAGTATGGTTTGCCCAACCCCAAAGGTGTGTTACTCGCCGGCATTCAGGGAACAGGCAAAAGTCTCTTAGCCAAAACCATTGCTGCTGAATGGAAATTGCCTCTGCTGCGCCTCGATGTCGGGCGCGTGTTCGGGAGCATGGTCGGCGAAAGCGAGAACCGCATCAGGCAAGTCATTAAGTTGGCGGAGGCGATCGCACCGGTGATTTTATTCCTTGACGAAATTGATAAGGCCTTCGCCAACATCACCTCTGGTATGGATGGAGACTCCGGCACTTCCCAGCGGGTATTCGGCGCGCTGCTGACCTGGATGCAAGAAAAGACCGCGCCAGTGTTCGTAGTGATGACCGCAAACCGCGCCGAAGTTTTGCCCGCCGAGTTGATCCGCAAGGGACGGATTGATGAAATTTTCTGGGTTGACCTGCCAAACCACTCAGAGCGGGAGGCAATTTTTCGAGTTCACCTTACCCGCCTCCGTCCTGATCGAGTGAAGTCGGGAGATTTCGACTGCGGAATGCTCGCAAGTCAGTCGCCGTCTCTTTCCGGTGCGGAGATTGAGCAAGTCATTTTTGATGCGATGCAAACAGCGTTCAGTGCCGGACGCGAATTCACAGAGCGAGATTTGAGCGTAGCAATCATCGGCTGCGTCCCTCTGGCACGGATTGCTCAAAATCAAATTGACGACCTTAAAACTTGGGCAATTCGATCGGGCGCTAAATCTGCCAGCATTGCCGATCGAACAGAAATATCTGTGAGTTCCTACTCTCACCTTTCTCCTCTTGAGGTTGACGAAAATTAATCCTTATCAAAAAGCGAAGGTAGCCGAAAGGTTAAATGCTTCGCTTTTTGGTTTTGGTTTATGAAATAAGTCATTTACTCTCAAAGAATCAGATGGAAGCAATTGAACTAGGCAAAGTATTTCCTAATCCCAATGTTAGAAACGACGGATACCTTCTCAGGAAATTGATTTGGAGAAATAAACGTCCTATTGGTTGGTGGAGTTATGGCAGATGCGGAACCGATAACGGTCTTTTATGGCTGCAAAATTATGCAGGCTATTACTCACCTGATTTTTGTTTGGAATTACAGTCTGAACAAATAGCCTTACAACGGGTTCGCCAAATTCTTGAAGAATGGGACAAGAATGATGAACGTCCTACTTGGACAGTTTAATGCAAGTTTAAAGTTAAGCAATTCGTTACCAACTAAACCAAAATATGCAGAACCAAGAATTTCAGCATTATGTTCATCCTCTCGCAACGATCGAAGTCATTGATACTGATCAAGGCAAAAAAGAAGTAATAAATAATTGGGCATTCGCTTCAGTTATTTGGTCAACTGCTCTCGCTGGTAATGCCAATGCTCTAATCATGGTTAATGAGGTGTTTCCAGATAAGAGTCAGATTCCTGTACTGATTCTGCGTTCTAAACAGGGAGATGAAGCAGCGATGAGAGATGCGATCGGTATTCTTGCCTTTGCGATCGAAAACAAATTAGAAGAAACATTTGAAGAAAAAGGAAAGTGAAATAGTCGTGTAATGCTTCGCTGTAAGGAAGTGATTTCTTCATTTTGTGAGTAAGATTTATGTCAAAAGTAAAGATGGATGCTGAAACACTGTCCAAGAATTTAGAACACTTTAATGGAAGTGAGCAATATTACAAGCATTTCCTTGGACTTCAGTACACCGATGGAGTCAAATACTTGGCTGAAAATGCTGAAGCTTACTGGTTGATTGATGCGATCGTCTCCTATCAACCCAGACTGAGGAAAGTTCGTAGTTTAAGTGAGTTTCAACTTTGGTTCCTTCATGTTGGCGATAAACATGAATTTATCAAGCCTAAATCGCCTAATGATGCTGTTCTGACTTGTTGGGAAGATACGCCCAAACTCGGAGTTACACCTGCCGTTATTCAGCAGATACCTTACACCGAGTTTCCCCTGCCGGAAATCAAGCTTTTCTTACGAGATAGAGTTCTTTACTTGCCAAGTGAAAATTAAGCCTTGAAATGCTGTCCAGTCGTCCTACTCTGGAGACTGGACACAATTTTGCACTACATCATTTAACGAATATTAGGAGCAAATCAAATGACTTCTAGCGAACAAAGTTCCGATCTTACACTCCAAGAAAAGCATAAAGAACTGGCAGAATTGCAGGCAGAGGTTAACAAAATTTTTGCTGAAGCAATTACTAATGAGGTCAAAACTGCCGACTTTGCAACTGAAATTTGGGTTCAGGCAATGTTAGAGAAAAGACCTTATGTGGCAATTGCTTGTCGCATGATTCACCACAGCACAACTTTTCTAGGAGATGAATTGCTGCAATTTCTGCGATATCTAGCTAAGGGGACTCTGGAACAAGATTCTTCGATCGTATACTGGGCAGTCGATTTAATTAATCAAGGTTTAATTATCAACAACACCCTCAAAGAGGATGACCAAAATGGCGAATGTGAAATGCAAAATTTGTAACGGTCAGCTAATATTTCTGGGTCAACTCGGATACTTGAGACACTTTACTTGCCGAAACTGTGGCATGAATTTTAGCCAAAGTCCCAAAATTGTCAGAGACGAATTTGACCGCATTATTTCTGTCAAATACTAATGAAAAAACTTGTCCTAACTCAAACCAAACAATGCCAAAATTGTCCGTGGAAAAAATTAGTAACAGTGGCTGATATTCCTAACTACTGCGCTAAAACTCATGAAGCATTACGCGAGACGATCGCTGATAAAACAGGCAATGTGTCTCAGCTTCAATGCAAAAATATTACAGTGATGACTTGTCATAAGTCGATTCGATCGCCCTGTGTTGGATGGCTGCATAACCAGCTTGGTATAGGTAGTAACGTCCCTTTACGAGTACACATGATGTTTTACTCCAACGTGAAGGAGATTGAAATTGACGGTGAACAGAAAGACACCTTTGATGAAACTCTTATTTAGGCTCATGTCAACCAAACCTAAGTGAAGCAAATAATGCTTCGCTTAGAGGGATTGACCTTGAATATAGGTAACCAAATGTTTCAAGAAACTAATGAACAAACTCCAGAAGCAGAAATCCGAGAATTAAAGGATGGAATCAAGGAAATTGTGAACTGCGCCGGAAAACGAGGCTTGAAGATTAGAGAGTTTGCGATCGAAATTTGGCAGAATGTGATCGATCGAGATGTTAATTATTTAGCATTTGCAAGTCTCTTGTTAACAAGTGTCACAGGTCTACAAGGAGAATCCTGCTTTCAATACATTGAGCAAATGATAGAAGCTACTTTGTTAGGCAATTTAGAGACAGAAGAGACAGCTATAACTCTGATGGCTGATGGATTAGTGAAATATCAGGAACCGATTAACAAACTAATCACTTGATTGACTTAATCTCTCACATCAAATAGTTGCCATGAAACACATTGTCATCTTAGAAGTCATTGATGAAAAAAATCTGACAGCAGAAGTTATGCAGGAACCGCCGATGGTTTTAACTTGGTGGGGAATGTTCTTCTTGTTTAATCGTAAAACTGTTCAAGATTCGATCGAAGGCGAAGGTAAAATCATCACCTATATCTATGTCGAGATATACGGCTGTGCTTTACGAAGTATCAAAGTTTCAGAAGTAAAAAGAATGAGGCGAACATCATGAATGCTGAAAGAGAACAACAAGTAGTAGACGAAGCTGCCAGAATTCAAAAAGAGGTTGATAAAGTCTTTGAAACCGCTCGATTGAATAACTGGAGCTTGGAACAATTTGCAATCAAAGTTCTAGCAGGCGCAACAGAATTTGAACTGGCATATATTGCCATTGGCTCTCAACTTGTTCAAAATGTAACGGGATTAGATGGTCAAAGTTCGGTGGAAATTCTCAAGTATTTGATTGCGGAAACGCTAAATAAGAATACTGTGAAAATTAGACAGGCACAGGAACTCTTTTATCAGGGATTACTTATCAACAAAGAACACGCTGAACAACAGAAACGACAGCAGCAAGCATCCAAACAAACCTCAAAAGAAAGTAGAAATTAGGATGAAAAGTTACAAAGCTCATGACACAGTAGGACAACAGAAACTGTCGATCGCCATCAATCTAATCCCAAATCTGCCCCCGGTTCCCTGCAAGGATTATCGGCTGATAGTGCTCGATCCTCCGTGGGAATATGGTTTAAGAGAAACAGACCCCAGCCACCGGGGGCGGTGTCCATATCCTGCGATGACTGACCAGCAGATTATGGATATGCCGATTAGTGCGATCGGTGCTGATGATTCCTACATCCTTCTGTGGACAACGAACAATCATCAATTCTTAGCCTTCCAATGTCTCCTAGCGTGGGGATATGAACATAAAAGTACATTCACTTGGGTCAAGGTGACGATCGCTGGCAAACCCCACATGGGAATGGGGCATTATGGTCGCAACTGTACCGAACACTTATTGATAGGAAAGAAGGGTAAGGTTCCGAGCATGAGTACACTCGGAATGACCAATGTTCCTAACGTCATTTATGCCCGTCGCCAGGAACACTCAAGGAAACCTGAAGAGTTCTGGGTGCTTGCAAACACCCTGGCTCAGAGATTAGAAAACTGTGAGAGCTTGGGCAAGTTATCGCAGCCGTCAAGAATTGAACTATTCGCTCGGCAACAGCGCCCTAACTGGGATGCTTGGGGTGCTGAAACTCACTTCTCTAATCTTTTAGTTTGATAACTTAACCCTAGTTTTCAGCGGAATTACTAGGGTTAAGTCTCTCCGTTACTGCTTCGCTTTGAGATATTGATTTGTCTTCTCCTATTTACGATCATGCTTGATGATTCCATAAAAGTTGTAACGATTGACGAGGACAGCTACATTGTTCGAGCCCAGGAATATCGCTATCTGGCTGCTGAAAACTCTCCAGAAATTGTCTCGAAAACTTATATCGAAGTCCTGAAATTGCTCGGGGAAATGGAGGTTACACAGTTCACCGGTGACGGAACCGAGTTAGTAGGTTATTTGTACAGAACTCATGATTTAGCTAATTCAAATCCTGAAATGTGGGATATACCAAAGTTTATCCCGTTTGATGACCAGTTTTATGATGAGAAACGAGCAACTTACTTCGATGATACAGGCTTTGACTTTGCTCAAAAAGAACTAGAAAAACTCTCAGAAGTTCGTCTAGTGAAAGGCATCAAACGCCACCTAATCAAAGATTACGATCGAAAGATAATCGTATGTTTGCGGATGTACGACGCTTGCCGAGAGGGTTGGTTTACAGCATTCAAAACTGAGTTAATAGCATTCAAAGCTCCCGAAATCTACAACTGGAATAACTCTGTGTATCGCTTAACTTTGACTGCCGATGAAGATGAAATAACAACTGCTTACTACACACTTTCAGGAAAGTACAAACGATGATGGAAGCAATTGGAGTTAACTTAAGTCTCTGGGTTAGTGCTTCGCAGAAAGGTATTGATTTGTTCTCTCGTATTGACAATCATGACTAACCTTGATAACGACTGCAGAACGACAGAATCCGAATCTAATGAATTGCCAGACACCACTGAAAACGGATTTATTACTGTAAGTGATTTCTTTGCATATCAGCATGAATCAATCGAAACTGCACTGAAAAATAGTGAGTTTCAATACCTAATAAAGTTTCATCTGTTTGACCCTGATGCGCTCTGGAAACAAGGTGCTTTTAGAGTCTATGTTGCCCCAGAACATCTCGAAGCAGTTAGTAATTTGTGTAGAGCTACAGAAAAAGCCCCCGTAAACTAGGAATAGCGTAATAACTGGGTCGCTCCCAGTTGATAACTATCATGCGATCGAATTCTGAGCCTTTGATTAATTTACCTTTCCCAACTAATGAACAATGCGATGTACCCCGAATTTATCTTCAACAAGAAGGTTCTTTCCAGGGTACTTGGATTGATGCTATCAACGCTTCTGAAATGCAGCAAAATATTGACTACATTCAGGCTTCAGTTAATGGTTCTGTCAAAATTAGTTCATTTCAACGCTTTCACAGCGTTGAGTTTCTGATGACACCAGAAATGCCAATACCATTTATCGCACAAGTAGGTAAAGGAATTGTCAAATATGGCAAGCCATTTTGTGTCTATTTCTCCTTCTACGAGCATCGGCAAGAACCAGAAATCTTGAAAAACTTTGGAGAAGATTACAGAGGTTGTTTCGATCGCACTGAAGATTTTATCAAAGAAATTCTTACCCAAGAAGCTTTTGATTCACAGTTAAAACGCAACAATCTTAGCTGGAAGCATCTAAATATCGAAGAAATTATCCGAGATTGGTTCTATTCGACAGAGGGAATTTATCGTCGGATGTTGGATGAGAAAGTCTACATTTTCAAACGTCGTTAATGATTTCAGATATAGCGTAATTACTGGGTCGCTCTCAGTTCTAAAAATGGCTTCACCTGAGACAAATATTGCCGGATTGCAGAAAGTAGCTGATTTTCCGTTGAATCAGCTTCATAGAGTTGTTTCTTCTATGAAGCAAATGACTCATCAGCTAGAGTTTTACGTTTATCAAGGCAAGTTTTGCCTCTACGTTTTACCCGAAAATACTGAAGCTGCCAAAGTGTTGCTTGGAATTCCGATGCGCTCCGCGCCCGCAAGCTACGAATAGTAGCGTAATTACTGGGTCGCTCCCAGTTTTAACCCATGCCTTACTACATTTTAGTCACAGAGGAGCAAGAGGTAGAAGTTTATACCACTCCTGAAATGTTGACGATCGAAGAAATTAACGAAGTAATTGGTAGTGAAGCAGTGCCAGCTAATTTCCAAATAGTAGAAGAGTTGAGTTTTTCTGATCCTTCGATCGTCATGCTTTGTGATGCTGATGCTGTATCGAAAGAACTTCAGCCAACTTGTCTGACACAGAATGGCGATATTGTTTGTGGTCAGGTACTAATCCTGGCAACTGATAAATCACCAGACAATTTGTGCTTACTTAACGTCCGCCAAGCCAAACTTGTCAAAGAAGAACTGAAATTGTACCCAAAATCAGTCAAACCAGAACACGATTTCAGTGCTTCGCTATGGGATATTGATTGATTTTCTAAGTCGTTTACAGGAGCCAAGATGCCACGATTTTACGCTTTAATTAACTCAACAGGAATTCAAGAAGTACAAGTAACTGAAATACCAAAACTGCCTGAAATTCAAAAGCTTGTAGGAATTCCAGGTAAAGAAGCATTTGTGGAAGCGGTTTATCAGTGCTATTCTGACCCGTCGATCGCTATTCTGTGTGATGACGAATTCTTGCTTAAAGGTTGTCAACCAACTTTAGTTCTTCCTAATGGGACTATTCTTCATGGACAGCTTTTCATTGTGGCACGGAATATCCAAATTGAAGATTTCTGCCTTTTGACTCAGAAACAGCTAGAAATTATCAAAAAAGAAAGCAAAATCTATTCCTTACAGCCTCGCTAGCAACCAATCATGCCCTGTCTAGAACGAGAACTAGGGCATGAGTCATTTCAGAGTCAATTCAACATCAACGGTCAAGAATCATGGATAACAATCTGTATCGTCGAATAGTCCAGTATGCGATCGAAATATCTGGGCAAGACTCATTGCCCTGGCCCGGATTGTACACTGCCAGAAGTGTCTACAACCTTCTGAAGAAATCTCCGCCTTTGTTGCCCGAAGAAATTGGCGCTCAACTAGGTAATATATCAGCAGAATATGTCAATCAAATCATTTTAGCTTTACAAACTGGCGAGGTTGAGATTGAAGCAGTTCCGACAGAAACAGCAGGTGGTAGACCCAAAGTGAAATATACGATTGGCAAGGATAGCTACACCTATTACATTTTGGTGTCGCCTAGAGGTTTTGATATTCGCAAATCTTCTCAGTTCAGACTTAACATACTGGAATTGATTGGAACTCACGTTGCTGATGTCGATCGAATTGACAACGAATTTATCGATCGGAGTGCTGTGATATTTGCCAACAAAAACTCTAACGATAACTTGAGCTATCTCACCAAAACTGGGAAAGAATTACGGGGTTTGTTCGTCATTCTTTCTCTGATTAATGCTGATGATTTAGTTGCCTTAAATTCAACACAGGTTCGGTCGATCGTCAGTCAGCTAGTCTAATTCTAATCCCAATGAAAAAGCGCTAGTTGCCTAAGTTCCTAGCGCTTTTTAGTTCTGTATCTCACTATTTTGTTGTCTGTTTCTTCATCCGGGGTGGTTTGTGAAGCAACAAAACAGAAGTAAGTTCAGTATAACCCATTTTCCACAACTAGACAAACAGGTAAGAAGAATGTTAGACGAATCAAATCCTAGAGAATATGATGCGGTACTCGGCAATCAAGTCTTAGATCCGATCGATACTGATACTGCGGTGTTCGGAGGTTTATTCGGTGTCAGGAACCGTTTAGCATCAGGTAATATAGCATCACAAATTGGTGCTATGTCTGAAGCGTGTCGATATGGTGAGCCTGGTTTTGATTTGATAGTTCAGTTTTTGAGAGATAACTGGAACTCGATCGATCCAAAAGTAAAGGTCGCTGCAAAAGATAGAGTTGCTGAAATTTTGAATAAGACTCTAATTACTGATAATGTAGGGTGGTATCTTATTTCACATCGACAGATTCGCATTGAGAATAAAATAGATACTTTGGAATTAGCTTGTGAAAAACTTCTTGATTACATACATAGCGTGTACCCAAACACAAAATGGTATCTAGCTGGAGGATACGTCTATGTTTTATTTTCTCAAATTCACGATCGGAATTGGGCGAGAGGTAACAGAAAAACGCTAAATGATTCGATCGACTATTTGGTTCAGATTCTCACAGCCGAAAAGCTAAGAAGAGTCCGAATCTTACAATTTGCTTACGCTCAAACTTATTATGATGTTTCGTTGGCTCATCAAAAGGAAATATATGGAGCCAAATTTGTCAAAAACATTAAATCCCGATTGGCGAGTCAAAGCATTTATCATAGTTTACTTCCTTGGTTTGAAGAAGAATTAGAAAAATTAATTGCGTCAGGTTAATGCTTCGCATTTAGACTGTGATTTCTAAATCACAGAAAATGAAAGACAATTTAACGGAATTGCCGATCGACCAGCAAGTCTACAATTTAGCTTTAGGTTATGCCTCAGAACAAGCAAACCTACAACATGGGCTGAAAATTTTCTACAATACAATGACCGTGTGGGCAGTGAATTATCTTCTAGGGCGGATGAACTTTGAAACCCTGATAGATAAAGATGATGATTGGACTGTGGGAATTGAATCAGCTTTAGAATTGGCTGACGTAATCTTGCCCGGAATCGGAAAAATTCAATGCTGCCGAATTGGTGAAGGAGAAACACGAATTATTGTTGCAGCCCAAGACGATCGCATTGCTTATATCTTTGTTGAATTACCGGGGTCAGTAGAAAAGGTCAAACTTTTGGGCTTTCTCCCGGCTGCCGACATCCACGGCGATACTGTAGAAATTTCCGTTACCAACCTTCAGCCATTTGACCGCTTATCTGACTATTTGGAAGCTATTCAATTACAAACTGTTTAAGGAGAGAACAATGGCAACTTTGAAGAATTTGATGATGTCTCTGGCAGGGAAGCCCAAGCCTGATCCAGCTCAAGCGGTTTGGATCGTTAACTGCCCCCCGCCAGAACAGGATGATTTTGCGGGAGCGATGGCGTTCCGCCCCGCAAGCTACGGACAAGCTGAATGTCAACTTGAAGATAAATTCCGATTCGACAGAGAGGGCGTTTATCTTGGCACTACAGCTTACTTGGCGGGTGCCGTCGCCCATCTCACTGCTGAAGAAATCGATCGGGACTGGGAATCTGTTTGCAGGATGATGAATTGGTAATAACCCGTGCCTTGGCTAGATCCGAAGTATAGCCAAGGTATAGCCAAGGTATAACTCACCAGCGCAGTGACGGGAGTAGCGCCCCGTCAAGCGCGTTGTAATGTAACTCCCGAACGCTCCTGATTCATGAAATCTTGTACCTCATGAGTCAGTCTGTGGGCATCTTCAGCGCTCAGGGAATCTTGATCATGGTCATTCAGGTAATCAGCGAAGAATGCTGCCGTTACATAACTTTGCCAGACAAACATTTCGTTTTGGGTTCCGGCAATGGGACTATCGAAGCTTTCGCCTACATGAAATACCGAGTTATCTTCAGGATTTCCATAGAATTTAGCTGGTTCTTCTTTCATCGGAGTGCTAAAAACTCTGTAGCGTTTCCTAACTACCGATGTTAAATGGGTAATTGTCACCCCTGGCGGTGGATTATTCTTATCTCGGTAGTTGCCTTGGTTCATCCAGGCATAGAAAGCATCTATGTTCCCTGATACTTGATATCGATCGCCTTGCTCACTATGATTTCCGTACTCAGACAGTAGCATTTCCTTGAATAACTCAAAAACTTTTTCATCTGATTGGTTCATTGAAAAAGAGCATTTCTTCAAGAGTTTGTTACAGTTTGTCAGAACTTGGAAAGCATCTGTTACTTTTGTATGCACAGACAACGGTGTGCTGCTTACTACATTACAGTTCTTTCTCCTGATTCCTAAGTAAACTGTATGTCGATCACTTATTACTGCTGGAGCAAGATAGCATCCAATAATTAAACTTTCAGACTCAGGTTTAAACCCAAATCCTACTGCTTTTTGTCGTCTCCGTTTCGCTTCTCCCATATTTCCTCACTTTGAAACTCAATATTATTCTATTTTAACGCTATTCTTTACTTAGCGAACATTATTAGCTTCGCCCTAAAGTAGTAATTTAGCGGATCGTATTATGCACAACCCAGATTTTTCAATCCCTCAAGAAGTCGAAAAAAAACTCAGAATATGTCTTGTAATTGAAGAAGCTTCATGGATTAACCCTGAAGGTGAACTCGTACCTTGTGAGGTCAATCATGAAGTCGTTGCCCCCCAATTTTTACCGGGCAAAGCAGAGAAATTGATTTGCTTCTCTCGACAAAAGTATGTGACGATCGGCTTAACTCCAATCAAACTCTTTCTCAACAAGGATAGTGCCTGGGAAAGTGCTTGTCTTGATGCTGTTTCTGAATTAGGTTTATCAAATACTCAGATTATTTCTAAGTCGATCGTTACTCAAGTCATTAACAAAGCTACACTCTTGATTCAGTCTTTAAATTGGTGGATGATATAATAACGGTTTTTTGTTTCTTGTTTCTAGAAATGTTTCTGGTAATGTTTCTAGTAATGTTTTTAGCAAATAGTAAGATTTTGCTTCGCTGGTGAGGGTTTGAGATGGAGGTAAATAATGCTAGACTTCGACAGAGAAAATGGTACTTGGAAAGGTAAAGATGGCAAATTGGTAAAATATACAAAAGAAACTCGCCAGCTTAGTAGTCATGATGATTGGAGCGAGTATCATCTGCAAATTACCAAATGGCCAAAAACTACATCAATTGAGATTGTAGTAATGAGTGGCGATCAAGGATATGACTCTGAGAGCCGATGGTCACGTTCCGAAGTACATCGGCTAACCAAACTGCCTCATGCAGAATTTGAGGCACAAAGAGATCAACTAATTGAGAAAATCCTCAAATTAGCAAATGAACAATTTGGGCATCTAACACTTTAAAAGCGCATATCTGGGTCGCTCCCAGAACTCTTATCATGTACGACCAAAGCAAGATAACGCTAGGGAAAACCATTAAAAATGCTCGGCAACAACACGGTTTTAGCCAGAAAGACTTGTGTAAATTGCTGATTATGCCGTCAGACAATTTTCAGACGATCGACCGCTGCCTGCTCTCAAAAATAGAAAATAACCGAGTCGATGTGCGATCGGATGAGTATGACTGGCTGATACCCAGAATCGCTGGAATATTTGCCTATGATATTGCTTGGCTTGAAACACTTCGTCAGCAAACTGAAGTTGAACCATTCGATTTGAGCAAAGCGCTAGCCGTATTTCCCGTTTACTTCAATCAACAACACTATGAACTATAAAACAGTGTATCTGCATCGGGTGGTGGCGGAACAAACTCTCGATCGAAAGCTTCGACCCGGTGAAGTTGTTCATCACCTGGACGAAGACAAGTCAAACAACTTACCAGAAAACCTGGTGATTTGTTCTAGTCCTTCTGTTCACGGACGATACCATGTCCGTTCTCTGAGACAGAAACTTGAAGCCGATCGACCTCTGATTCAAGTAGGCGATTTGTGGCTTTAAATCAACAGCTTGCTCAAAAAAGTTATTCCAGTTCCAGTAAACCATTTTGGGTATTTCCATAAAAAGACAACACATCGTTCTGACCGTCACAACAGCTTTGACCGTCACAACAGCTTTGACCAGTCCTTTGTTTACTGGTGTTCAAGGGAGTAAAACTGGACAAACCGAAGTTGACCAATATCGGGCGTGAATACGATGAAGAGTCCTATCCGATCGGCATTCAAATTGAAGAACTAGAAGGCAACCGCCAAAAGTCACAGTAATTCTTCAGTAATGCTTCGCTGTAAGGTAGTGTTGTTTCTTTCAATGCTATGAACTTAGAACAATTAGTTCGATTTCTCAAATATGAAGCCGATCTCCCTACCTTTTTCCAGACTTCTGCCAACTATTACTACCACAATCAAACACTACCTTCAGAGATTGAAACTCAGAAAATTAAGGTAGTTTTAGCCGTCAGCGATCAAAAAGAAGGTCAGCAGCCAAAGAGTAATGATCCACTCTATCAACAAGCCTATCAAATCGCTCAGTCTATCTAGTTGGAGCTGATAAGTAGATGGAAGGCATTAATATTTGGTCTGGCTCTGATATGGGAATTGGTGCAGCTTTGACCAATCCCACAGAGCTAGCTTTCCGAAAGGGCAACATCAAAAAGCGCTACCCGGTAGTATTCAGAGACGTGAATTTTCCTGATGCTGAAGCTGCATATCAAAAGCACAAAAGTCGTGATTTGCAGGAATCGATCGAGATTATGACGGAAATCATTGTGTGCAAATTACAACAGCATCCGCGACTGTTTGAAGAGATTACCAAACGAGGCGGTGTTGAATGGCTTAAGCGATGCCGTCACATTGTTGGAGTAAGAAATAGTCGTTGGGAAGGCTACGGATTGGAAAGCAATTTCATCCTGTGCTTGGTATTTGCCTATCAATTGTGTAGTGAATAGCGTGATTGCCGGGTCGCTCCCGGTCTTAAATTATGTCTAAGCCTAAGTCTGAAATCAAGTTTGCGATTCTTAAGGCGAGTTATTGGGTTGGCGATGCTACTGAATATGGCTGCGTTTACTGGTTACTCGGAATGAAAGGAAAATGGTCTGAAGAGTTTGAAGCAGCCGAATTCTTCGATACTCGATCGGATGCTGAATTACGCTTAGCTGAGGAGAATCGTGCTTCTGAAAATCCTCATAGTTCCATTGTTGAAGTTGAATTGTACCGTGATTAAGTTAATGCTTCGCTCTGAGATTTTAACTTTAAGGAGAATCAGTCATGACAATTACAGTCGAACAAATCAAATCAATCCTTGCTGGCACTGAAGAAAATCTGCGACTTTTGCAGAAGCAGCCAGAGTATCAGGCGCTCGAACAGAGCGAGAATTTTGTTACGCAAAATGAACTACGTTTGGCGGATGCTATTCAGGCACTGAGTGAAATTTATCAGGCAATTACTGAATCTAAATGCGATTTAGTCAGTGCTGTCGTTAGTTCACATCTACCCCCCAACGGAATTTCTTACTAATTAGTCAGCGCATTGCCGGGTCGCTCCCGGCAGTCTCATGAAATCTACAAGTGTTAAATGGAATCCCCCCACTGCTGAAGAGTTGCCGTGTAATTGGTCAGTTCAGGCGATCGGAGCTGATGGCGGAGCTTATAAAAGTCGCGACAGTTTGATTGTAATAATTTCTTGCTGCCTCGAAAAAGACGGTCTTTGGTGGGTTCATCTCTCACTGTCTCGGAAGAAATCAGTTCCGACCTGGATAGATTTGGTCAAAGTCAAAGAGATTTTCTTGGGTGCGGACGCTTTGGCACTTCAGATTCTGCCTGCTCGATCGGAATGGGTGAATGTTCATGAATTTTGCCTGCATCTTTATCATTGTCTCGACGAACGCCCAGTACCAGACTTTCGCAAATTAGGAACAATCTAATGACGATCGATCCACATGATATGAGAACCTATGAGGTTCGACAACTGCCTTGCAAAACTTGTCCGTTTAGTGGAGAAAAACCACTAATTCTATCTCCTGATAAGTTAGCAATGTACTATGAAAACTTGATGGGCAACGGGCAACACATTTGTCATACCACGAATAACACGCAAATTTGTCGTGGTGGTAGGGATATACAACTAAAATGGTTTCATTCGATGGGAATGTTACCTGAGCCAACTGATGAAGCTTTCAACGAAGCAGTAAACTGGGCATTGAAAAATAAGGAGTCAGCAACGTCAACGACCCATAACTAAATCTTAGATTCTAGTGAGGGCTTGAGAAATCAAGTCCATAGTTGACCCGTCTAAGTTCCTTGAGAGCTACGTTATCTAAACCACAGCACCCGAGAATGCTTCAACAGTTCTCGGCTCTGCTGTCAGTTATTAAACGTCCGATTTGGGTTTAGGCAGTGTGGCTGACCTCGACACCGCCTAGATAACATTGACCAGTTGAACTTTACCCTAGCAATAGGAGCTTTCAAATGCCCAATAAAAATGCAGTTTTTGTAATTGATGCCGATCGCCTGTTGCCGGGGAATGTACCGGGGTTGGACGATCGGTGAAGCAACATTCTGGGCAATCCCAATGCACCGGAGGGATTTCGGGCGTTGCTGAATTCAAGTATGAATTCAAGATTTCCCAATTGCTATAAGCCAAGTATGGTGAGTTTTGTAACATCAAGCGAAAAGTTGATTCATACCGTGAGTCAGCAACGCCTAGAAACCATTAACTCGATAGGTTTCGATTACCAGAGTAATTACCAACCCAATACAAATAAAACCCCTCACCTGATTTTATGATTAAAAAGCTCTTCTTACTTCTTGTTTGCTTATTTGTAGTCATGATTGGCTTCGGAGTAAGCCTGCCTGTACTTCCTTTCTACGCCCAACATTTACATACAGCAGTTGTTCCGCGTGAGACGATCGCCATTCACATTACCTTATTAACCAGCATTTACGCCTTCGCTCAGTTAATTACAGCACCGTTTTGGGGGCAATGGTCAGATCGAGTCGGCAGGCGACCCTTAATTTTGATCGGAATTGCCGGTTCCGCGATCGCTCAATTACTATTTGGGTTTGCCTCTTCCCTGGCAATGCTGTACGTTGCTCGCTCAGTCGGTGGGGTTCTAGCCGCTGCGATGCTGCCTGCTGCTGCGGCTTATGTTTCGGATGTAACGACTGAGCGCGATCGCACCCAAGGAATGGCTTGGCTCGGTACAGCAGTGAGTCTTGGAGCAATTGCTGGACCAGCTTTTGGTGGTTTGACAACTCGTGAAGACTTACATTTTACCCTCGGTCTTTTCGATCTCAAAATTGAAAATTATGCTCCTCCCTTTTTTCTAGCTGCGGGTTTGATGTTCTTAACGCTGCTAGTCGCTCTCCGCTGGTTGCCAGAATCGTTACCATCGAGATCCGCAACTGTAGTCCCTCGTCAGCCAGCACTAGATTGGAAAAGGCTGGGTAAACCATTATTACTGCTGTTGGGTTTAGCCACGATCGCCCAGTTTGGACTCACGATGTTTGAAGCCGTTTTTGCATTATATGGTCAAGAAATATTGGGATACGGGCCCGTCCAAACAGGCTTTGTATTTATGATGTGTGGCTCAGTGATGGCAGTCTTTCAAATCATTGCAGTGAGCTTTTTGTCTCGATATATGAATGAGATCGCCCAAGTTGCTCTGGGATTTGCACTCATGGGAAGCGGCATTTTCCTGCTACTAATGGCGAGATCGCTTCCCATTGTGCTGGGAGTTGTCGCTATATTGGCATTCGGTATGGCATTGATTACCCCAAATGTAGCTGCTTTGATTTCAAAACGGGGCGGTCAACACACGGGAACAGTGTTAGGAATTCAAAATGCCGCTAATAGCCTCGGACAAGTTGGGGGATCAATGTTAGGGGGCGTTCTGTTTGCATGGCAGGTAAACGCCCCTTATGGCTTTGCTGGCGTTTTACTAATGGGAACGGGCTTAATGCTGGGTTGGATGCAGAAACATCAGCATTGATGATTCAGGCACAACACTACCTCACGTCTTGCCTCAAGCTTGAGTTAGTGAGAAAAATTCAGGTTCAGGGTTACTGACTAAACTCCCGCTTTGGAACCTCAGAGCGGAACAAAGAAATTGCCGCGACGGTGGCTAACACCTGAACAGCGACAAAAATTCTTAGATTCTTGACTGCTTGTTTGAAGCCTTCTGGTGTGAATAGATTTATATTAGGATGCTGCAACCACCAACAAAGCAGTAAACAGAGCAGTAAAACTGTTAGGGCGACACCGTTTTTCTGATTCCAAAGAACGCCTTGTCTGTTAGTTCTTTTCACAGCATCCTAAATATTTCCCAAAAGACGATCGCATGGCGATCGCCATAACCGTCTATCTGGAGGGGTTGCTTTGATTTCCTCTCATCCCAGGCATATTTTTCATCATATCCTTGCAACAGCTACATCCGCCTTCAGTAGGCTGCTGCGGAGCCTGATTGGTTTGCGCTATTGTTTGACTAGCAGTCTGGTTGTGAGTGTCTGCAAACGAGGAATTAGCTGTCAAAGCTAACAACGTTAAGCCAGCTATAGTTCCACCGATTACTGTTTTAGCAAGTGTGAGCATACTCATCTTTATCCTCAATTGAGTGATTAATTTCTTAGAACTAAGTCCATACTAAACTCTCCACCAGACTAGAGAGTCAAGGCCTAAATTCAAAAATTCGAGTAAATATGCCTGAAGAATGATGTTGACTTTTCTACTTGACTCTCTACTGGACTGGAGAGTTTAAGATAATAGAACACAAATTCTGGTAAAGATAATGAAAAAACATCTAGTTGAGATTTTTACGGGCAACTGTCCACTTTGTGACCAAACAGTTCAGTTGGTGCAAAAAATGGCTACCTCACGTGATCAGGTAAAGGTCTACAATCTAGGACAAGGGCAGGAGGGATCGCAATACTTAGAACAAGCCGAAAGATATGGAGTGAAGGCAGTGCCTGCGATCGCAGTAGATGGAGTAGTTGTCTTTACGGGTAAACCCAGCTATAAACAACTTCAGGGGGCTGGGTTTGGTCAGCCTACGATCTCCCTCCCTTCAAGCGAATATCTTTATGCGGGTATGGGCATATAGAGCGTTTATAAACAATTCACTTTTTGCTAGCTAGTGCTGTAAAAAAAGTTCCCCATCCCTCTTGACATTGAAGTCAGGTTCAAGGTTTAAGCTACTCTTATAACTGTTCAAAAAAGGTTAAGATAATGGCCAAACGTATAGTCGAAGTCTTCACTGCTGGGTGTCCCTTGTGTGATGAAGCTGTTAAGTTAGTGAGGGAGTTAGCCTGCTCAAACTGTGAGGTGCAGGTTTACGATCTGCGTGAGGGTTGCGCCACCAATGAGTGCCGTGAGAAAGCAAACCAGTACGGCATTAACCGCGTCCCTACTATTGTCGTCGATGGTAAACTTGCTGAGTGTTGCTCTCACCAACAGCCAGTGTCCCGCGAAGCGCTTATAGCTGCTGGTATTGGGCAAGGATAAATTACTGATGGGGAGGGGTAATCGCCCTCCCATTCTCAATTAAAGAGGTGGCAAAAAAGTGAAACAGGGATTGTTTATCAGCCAGTTAAGCCGTCAACTGGGTATACCCGTTCCGACAATTCGCTATTACGAACGCTTAGGACTACTCAAGCCACCTGAGCGAACACAGTCACAATATCGTATCTATTCAGAAGAAGCGTTAGAACGTCTGCGGTTTATTCAAAAAGCTAAGCACTTCGGACTTTCCCTAGATGAGATCAAAAAGCTCATTGACATCAGCGCCCAAGGTATTCCTCCCTGTGTAAGCCTTAAGGCAATGGTAAAGCAGCATCTAGATGAGTTGGAGTGCCGTATTGAGGAAATGGTTGAATTTCGCCAGGATTTGGCTAATCGGTATTCAAAGATTGAGGCTTTGGTTGAAGAAGAGTCAACCACACCGAACAATGTCATCTGTGGTACCACAATCTGTCGGCTGATTGAGCAAGAAAACGATACCCCCCGAAACATTACCAGCGAAACAGTTGTTAAAGAGCGTCTTAAGCGTTGATATGCGATCGCACTCAGGGATTTTGGGCATGGCGGGGGTGTTGGGGTTTTGGTTTGGGTTTAGTTTCGCAAAAATGGGGGTGTTGGGAGCGATCGCACTCGCGTCAAGACACCGTTGCGTTACCCGCATCAAGGATACCTCGCAAAAACTCGACTAATTCAGCAAAGCTATCGGGGTTATTTTCAAGCAACCATTCTGTAAGCATGATTGAGTGTTTGGTTTTCCTAAACTTGACCCGCACGAACGATAGCTCGGCAAACAGCACATCGAGCAGTTTGGCTGCGTTAATATTTTTGTCAACGTATTGGGGATTTGATAGCTCCTCTGGAGTAGCATCTTTAGAGAAACAATCCTTCTTCTCCTTCAACTTATCTTTATTGCTTTCCAGCCTTTCTCGAACAGCTTCGCTGGTAAGATCGTGTTCTCGTCCCGCATCGTCTTGATTGAGAACGGCTGCTATAGCATCGGGATGCAGCAGGTAATTTTCATACATACACCTTTCGAGAAAATGAACTGCTTCCGAGCTTCTTTTCTGCAAATCCGCGCGATCCTGTTTAGTTCTATTTTCCCGGTCAAACACAAATCCAACAGCAGGAGGGTACAAATTATTCCCACCGCTGAGCCGTTGGTATAGGTCAAACATAACATCAACAAAGTGAGCTTTCTTTCCCAATAAATCCCCCGTGTTTTTGATGCTGACAATTTTAGTTCCTGTCAAAAGTTCGGGAGCTAGCTCGGACAATACGAGCGGGAAGCACAGTTCCTCGGTCGGCCCTTCCACCCACAGAATGCTATCGGCACCGAAAACATCAGACAAACTCACCCCCAGTTCAGCTAGAAGAGAGCGCTGTTCCCTAATATCTCGCGCATTCATCGTTGATGCTTGGGTTTGGCCATCCTCATATCGAAGCTTCACGATAGTTGAGGGATTGGCAGCAGCAATAATCTGGGCCGAATGAGTGGCAATAAAATATTGGTGCTGCGGAAACTCTTTGAGGATTTGTATCAGCTTCTTGGCAGCGCCTGGATGCAAATAAGATTGGGGTTCGTCAATAATAATCGGTCTGGATTCTGGGGAAGCCAGTATCGCGTAAAGAATCGCCAGCACTTGACCGGTGCCAGTCCCGCAGTCTGACAAGGAAAATGCCAAATCCTTTCTCTTGCTTTCGGCGGCTTTCGCGGGCCAAAGCAATATTTCAACAGGGTTGGGTTCCCGAGAGTGCTGCTTCGATAGAATTTGAGTTGAAACTGACGCGAACTGAGGAAACATGGTAGAAACATAGTTATTGAAACGCTCGTACAGCTCTTCTTTACCTCGCGACTCTAATAAATGAATAACTTCGGCTAGGTTTGAAGCCCTTGGATTAAGCTCTTCATTGTTTCCCACAGAGCATTTTCCAATGAACCGCTGGGCTTGAAGTTGGGAAACGCAGTTTCTGAATACGTGAAAAAGTGTTACGAAAAAATCTTCACTTGTATAGTTAGAGTCTATTTCATTAGTTTCTTGGTAAAATGTAAAACGACCGCTTTCGTCTTTTTTAATAAGATTTCTGTTTCGGTTCCTTGAAAATCCCGACCAGATTTTACTTGGTTGGTAGTATGTTAATTCAATAGCCGGATCTAAATCTTTGATTGAAATGTTATCCCGGTTTACTGAATTAGCTGTTAATTTTGAAACACTTAACTCTACATCATTGGGATTGTCCATCCAATTTTGGAATAAAACAAGCACTTCGGATGGGGGTAAGAACGAATCGCGAGCAGAAGATAATTCTACATAGCAGTCTGCTGATAAATCATCGAAGAGGCGATGAATTTCTGCTTTTGTGAAGATTAAAGTTAATTTAGCGGTAGATTCTCGGTTCGGCGTTGAATTGGGTTGCGGGAAAGTTTCGATAGTGCGGTGCGGGCTTGTCTCAAAGCTCAGGCTCAAAGCTTCCAGCAGCGCTGTTTTTCCTGAATTGTTGGCTCCCACAATAATGTTGATGCCAGGTTGGAATTCTAATACCCCAGAATCCTGGAAGGATTTGTAATTAAGTAACTGGAAACGGGAGATGTACATAACTGTGTTTTTGAGGAAACGATACTTGAGCGCTCCGAGCCTGTGCGGTAGCGAGGCGGGCCGACTACATTTTAATCCAAACACAAACACAGTCTGGTTGGAGTAAAAAAGCGATGATTGTTCACATCGGTACTTCAGGTTAGAATTACGACCCTTGGCAAGGTGTGCTTTATCCCCACCAGCTACCGCCTCGCAAAAAGTTCGATCGCTACATTCAGCAATATCAAACAGCCGAAGCTAATAGCAACTACTACCGAAGAGATTAACAGCAAGAATGAAACGACAAGGGCGATGCTCGGGAAGCACAGAACGATCGACCGCTCGCGGAACCATAATTCCAGCATTCGAGATCTCACAACAAATCCCCTCTGATTGTTTGCAGCCTAAGTTTCAGGCATTTCGCATCTAAAAAGTAAAAAAAAGATGCTTCAAATTGGCGGACGATTTAATCGTCTTTTACCAGGGAGTTCTAAAACTTTCCTCTCTACAGGATTAAGTTGAAGGATAGAATGCGATCGCTTGCATCAAATTTCAAACTATAATCTAGGGGTACACTTTACTTTCCAAGCATGGGTCGTATCAAATTTAGCCTCAAAAACTTATGATAATGGTCGATAAAAACCTTCTTGAAGTAGTAGCTCTAATGATATTTTTGCACGTTCTTCCATTGGTATTATAGGGGAACGGATATAACGATTGACAAGCTCTTGAACCTCTAAATCTCCAATGTTTTTTAAATTCATTGTTCTAGGCTCTAACAGCTTCCAACAATGAGATGTAGTAGTATATTTTTCAGGTGGAAAAACCTCTTCAAAATTTCTGTTTTCCCATTCACTAGCTGGGAATACAATACTACTAGAAAACATTTCCTCAGTTTCAGGTATCACCGCTGTGCATCGATTGGCAAAAGTGACAGGAGTTCCAAATACAGAGCAACTGTATTTGAGAGGTGTACCTACATATCCAACGGTGACAAGTCCACTAGCAATTCCTATATGAGGACAGAAATCAAGTGCATCATGTTCGCTCATCCATCTAGCTGCATTTATTGCCTCTTCAAAGGGGTCATTAGAACCAAATTCTTTAGAAAAAACAATCATGATCTCATCGCCTATATACTTGTCAACAATTCCATGAGTGTCTTGAAGAGCTTCAGCCGTAATCCAAGCAAAAAAGTTATTGACAAAAATTAGTATTTCTGTTGAAGATAGCTCTAAGGTTCTTGCTGAAAAATAGGAGATATCAGAATATAGGATGGTAGCTTCTATTTCCCTGCCTTTTACAGCGAAAGTGGCACCAAATCCATCGTCGAGTAGACCATCCACTGTAAGAGGACTAGATATTAGATAATCTTCCAGAGAGTTATAACGATAAAAAACCATATTTTACACGTCCAGGTTTAATGATTAAATACTTCAAAATTTTTGACCTTTATGCGCCTAAGCAACAATAGCTTATGTTAAGATTTATACATTTCGATATACTAAAATAGCGATTAGCAGTGAAATAAGAACAATAAAAATTGAAAAGATTAGCAGCCATAAGGCTATCCTAAAAAACATAAATTTTGTTGATGCTATCTCTGAATTGATAGTAATTTGACTTGCTATATCTAAATCTTCCTTTCTATAAGGTTTTTGTACTTTACCTTCAAAATATAATCGATTCATCGCATCTAATAACTCAGTAGAATCATATTTGTTAAGGTTATTAAAGAAGTAAAAATTATCACTATCTTTAAGTGGAAATTTAGAGTTTCTAACTGATTTTGTTCTTGACCAAACAAAATGATCTATATCAGTCTTGGGAAGAAAAGATACAGAGCAAATTAGCGAACTGATACACAGTAAGAACATTGAAATTAATAGACCATACCGAAAAAGGTTCGGTATGGTTGAGGCTGTACTGAGATAAGTGATAATAGCAGTAATTGCAGCACTGCAAAATGCCAATAAAACTGCATTTTTTGCTTCAGCAAACTTGAGCCAATCGTTAACTATTTGGAAAATACAAAGGAGTTTGTCAGTGATTATCATAAAACCAGCCATAGAGCTTACCTTAACTGTCTAATGTTACTAAACTTGAGCAGAAAGATTTACCATGTTTTTCACACCAATTACTACCTAAACTATAAGCAGTATCAAAATCAAAGCGGCTGTCATTTGAAACATCCTCCTTTTTCCAAAGTTCGATTTTCTTGCCATTGGGACAGCCGCAAGAGTAAGTAGCTCTTTCGTCTTTAAGATTCGAGAAAAATCTCTCTGAAACCCAAAGCTTATTAGCTGTAGACAGACTAGCTAATTTCGCTGCCATATTCACAGGTTTTCCAGCCCAAACCTCATTTTGTCTATCTGTTCTGCTCTGATAACTTTTTAAACCAAATTTGCGAACTAAAACAGTCTTTTGGTCAATTCCAAAGTGACCACCAATATACTGATCAGTAAGCTTTTCAACTTTTGGTGTAAAATGCTCATAAACAAATGTTTTAAATGAAACAGTTGCAGCGAGAGCTGAATAAGGTTGACCTCTATTAAATAGGCTAAAAACCCCATCTCCCTTAATATCAATATATGCTGCTCCAAACTCATGGAAGATTCGGATTGCTGTTTCTGTGAAAAGTCTGTAAGCTTTTGCAGTGGTTCTATCATGTAACCTAGCACTAAGTTTTGTAGATCCCTCCATATCTACGAAACAGCAAATAACATCTGGAATTTTTAACCAGGTAGTAGGGTTCTCAATTGGTATTTGAGGCGTATCTGGAATTTGATTGCGATGGGTGATGGATGGTATTTGACTAAAATAGTTTAGTTCCTTCTCAATTATTTTCTCAATAGAAAGTGGCATTTTACCTTCTACCGTGGAATCTTCTTGAAAGAAAACATTTTTTACATCATCGGATAAGCTCATAAATTCCTCAAGCATTGGCAATTGCTTGTTTCAAAGGTCACTTACAAATCAAACTAAAGCTCTATATCGTCATAGAGAAAAAATATACTATGGTTAAACTGTAACCAAACATAAAATATTACAGCTAGTGCGGATTACCGAACTTTATTGGACAAATGCGCTAAACGTAGTGTTTCGTACCTAATTCACAGTCTTTTTATTTCTTTTACTCAATCACTGCTGCACTAATTAATTTAGAAAAGCAGAAACCTTGTATCAGTACCAAGTATTCAATTACGCCCTACTGATAACTTGAGGGCTAACTCTGTATAGCAGTCGCCAAGGCGGAGTAATGGAATGAGTTCGATCGCCCCTCGCTGTAGGTTGGGTTGAGCCTGTCACGTCCTTGCTTATAAATCACTAGATAACGTGAAACCAAACATGACTCGATTGGGCGATCGCGATCGCCCCTCTATAACCAAGTAAACCTTGAGACTTAACATCTGCACTACCGAGCTTCTTGAAGTATCTGGCAACTGGGAATAGCTCGAAGCCCACCTTTTCATAGGTGTGACGGGCTGGAGCATGGCCAGGATCGCCCCCAGTCTCAACCATAGCAATAGACATCCCCGCATCTTTCATCCAACCCAGAGCAAATTCTATCAAAGCGGTGCCAATCCCTTGACCTTGAAAGTCTGGATCGACAGCAACCATGTAGATTTCACCCATGCTGTCCCAAACGTGTAGTTTCACGGCTACAAAGCCCACAGTAGAATCTGCATCAATAGCAAGCCATACATTCGTGTCTTCCGCAGCACAGACATTCTCCACAGCTTTTTGTTGGCTCACACGCCAATGATTGGGATAGAATGCCTGGTAAACATCCGCGTTCATCGCGTTCTGAATCGAACTCGGACATCCCGATCGCCGATCGCACCCAACTCAACATCACTCAACACTTTTGCTTCCATCCCGTACAAATCATTCAGCACCGCCTTGACGTTCGGAAACGCAAAATACTCTGTCAGCTTGCCAATACGGTAATTAAAAGCTTTGTACCGATGCTTGAAGTACAGTTCCACATTCCCCCGGTGTTCCCACAGTCCCAGCAAATTGACGGTCACATCCGAGTAATGCGCTTTCACATCCCGCTGCACTTCGGCGATGCGTTCGGAGATCGATCGAGTTGTCACCCCAATTTTATAGAAGCAGCTTTCGTCAGCTTTGACTTCCACAAAATAGAGCGCGTTCACCAAAATCCGACGAAGCTGTGCTCGATAAATCAGCAAATCAGCCCGTCGTTCTTCCAAACAAGATAAACCCGCAGCTTCCGCAATCTCTACAGAACCTTCCAATGAAGCCAGCTCCGACACCAGCAGCGGTTCTTGGACTTGGTTGAACAGCGCCAGGGGAAGAGCGGCGACGGGGATTTTGCCCAAGTCGGTAAACTGATAAGAGCGATCGCCCGACGACTCCACCAATCCTTTGAGTTCCCACCGAAAGTTTACCAAGTCTTTGGGAATCGATCGCTTTTGTGTGCCGTACTCTTTCCACAGCACTTTCAATTGCTCTAATTCCTCACCTTTAAGTCGCACGTTGAAGTTATCGTAGAGGGGAAGCGATGGAAACGCTTTGGTTTTAATCCGCTGCGAAACGGGCTTGCAAGTTTCCCCGGTGTGCGCGAAGTGATGTTCTTTCACGGAACCCTTTTTCGCTGTGAGGGAGCCTCCGCAGTAGAGGCAAGCGAGGTTAGTTTTTCCGCGCACAGCTTCATCAATGCCCGTCAGTTCGCCACTGAGAGCAACACCAAATTTAAGCCACATAGTCAAAAGTTCTCCTAAAAGCAGGTTTTCGTAGATGCACCTGCTCCACACGATCGAGAATTGTAACAAATCCAGGGGTGAGAACTTCTGGCGGGCGTGAGTAAAGCGATCGACACTCGATGCTCTTGATGCGTGACTTTAATCCTTGCATCCACCAAAATCTAAAATCTAAAATCTAAAATCTAAAATTGCTCGTCACCAATCGGGAATTTCTTCAGTCCGAGTTTGATAGGCCTTGTGACAGTTGCTCTCTCGCTAACGGCACAGCGGGCAATTCCTGCTCTAATCCGCTACTTGGTTCAAGACGGGACTGGACAAAATTAGCCCGTTCCTTCGCTGACCGTCATACAGCCCGATCGCACAAATTTGTTGGGTAAGCACGATTATGCTTTGCTTCGGCTGCTGTGGGGTAATGCTTTGAGACGAAACAACGGGGGCTGCGACCAACAAGCCGTTACCGAAATGCTTGACTCTAGGTTTTGAAGGTTTTTACTGGCTTATATTAGGGATTTCTTGAGGCGGGTCGGCAACTGGCTGGCACACAAGAGCTATTTTTTAGTACAGTGATAACAACTATTGCTATTCGCTGTTATTAATGAGAAAATCAGATAGCGCAAGTTACAGGAGGACTCAGGCATGAATGTGTCTTTGACACCGGAGCTAGAGCAGTATGTCCAAGAAAAAGTCTCAAGCGGATTATATTATTCGGCCAGCGAAGTTATTCGTGAAGGGTTGCGCCTGCTGAGAGAACGAGAGCAATTTCAGCAAACTCGCTTACAGGAATTGCGACTAGACATTCAGGCAGGGTTAGTTAGCGGTGAGGCAACTCCCCTGGATATGCCAGCAATCAAGGCAAAAGCGCGGCAGCGTCGTCGGCCGAGACAACCTCAGTAATGAATGTTTATCTTCGATCGTCCTGAAACACCCACGCGCCGAATACGAGAAAGTTGGATATTTGGGAATACATCGCTTTCTGGACAGTCTCGATCAAGCTGACGAATTTTTAGAACACGTTAAGGGCAAACTGCAATCTAAAATCTAAAATTTATTGACCATTAACAACAAAAATGAGCCCAAAAGATAAATCTGCTGCATGATAACTCAAAACATTCTCCAATACGAATCTAAAATCTGGGCAACGGCAGATCTGCTGCGAGGCTGTGGCATTAAAGAGTCGGAATGGCCATCATACATGATGCCGTTTTTTGCCCTGGTGATGATTGAAAGTCGTTTGGTCAGGATGTTTGATCAACTAAAGGCAGAAATTGGTGAAGAAGCGTTAGAGGATATTTCTCAAGAAGATTTAATCGAGCTAATTCAGGATAAAGGACAGGGCTATAACGGCTATATTTTTGAGAAAAACCAAACTTTAAAGGATATTTGCCAGAACGATAAATCCTTTGATATTGATTTTGAGGCATACCTACACGGCTTTGACTCGGAGACGAAAGATTTGTTGGGAGTAGATGCTTCCGAGGGGGAGAAGTTTCTTGATATTAAAGGCATCATTGCCAAGCTCAAAGCGAAAAAGGTGCTGTTGGGCTATACGAAGGAATGGAGCGGCATTGACCTCAAACCTTTTGACAACTCAGCAATTACGACACTAGAAGAACACATCAAACGTCGTTGGGCAGACATTTCAGCAGAGACAGCCGGGGAACAGTTCACACCAGATGATGTGATTGGGCTGATTGCTGAGATTATCGCCTCTAAGATTGACGATTCGGATCGCCTGTTGAAAATTTATGACTGCACCTGTGGTGGCGGTAATTTGCTATTTGGGGTGGAAGACCGGATTAATGCCAAGGTGAAGCGACTCACCCAAACCTTTGGGCAAGACTGGAATGATGCGCTTTACGCCTTAGCCAAGATTGAAAGTCGGTTTCGAGTAGATTCTAAGATTGAGCATGGTAACACGCTCACAGATGACAAGTTTTATAACGATGAATTTGATGTGGTGATTGCTAATCCGCCTTATGGGGTGGACTGGAAAGGGTTTAAGAAAGACATTGAGAATGACAAAACTGGGCGGTTTGAGTATCTGCCGTCTATTTCAGATGGCCAATTGCTGTTTATGCAGCATTTGATCTCCAAGCTGAATGCGCTAGGTATGGGAGTTGTGGTTCATAATGGCTCGACGCTATTTAGTGGCGATGCAGGTTCGGGAGAAAGCAATATTCGGAAATGGATGCTGGATTCGGACATTGTAGAAGCGGTGATCCAGTTGCCGACAGATGAGTTTTTTAACACTGGTATTTACACCTATCTCTGGGTACTGAACAAGAATAAACCCGTCAATCGCCAACATCGCATGATGTTGATTAATGCCAGTGAAAAATTTAAGCCCCTGAAAAAGAGCAAGGGCTCGAAGCGGAAAGAGGTGGATGCAGCTAGCCGCTTAGAGATTGTGGAAACTCTGGCTCGATTTGTGGATAACGATTATGCACGTGTATTTGATAAAGAGTTTTTCTATTTCAATAAGCAGGCGATTAGGCTCACGAATGTGGATGAGCAAGGCAGAACTTTCGCCAGTCATCTCAAAGATGGCAAAACCAGTCTGAAGCTGTCCCCGCTGAAGTTGGAAAACGGGGAACGGACGTTAACGAAATTTATGATTACGGAGTATGACTCTGAGCGGTTTGGCTCGTTGGTTGAGGCGTATGAGCAAGATATTAAGCTGTTTGTGAGTTCGCTGGACTACAAAGAGCAGCCGTTGATGGTGACGACGGAAAAGGCGCTGTATAGCTTTGATGCTGACCAAGAAACGCTGATAAAAGAGGGGTTGGGTAAACGGGAGGCGTTGGGTTGTGGCCAGATTGTTGTGAAGGCGGCGTTTAAGAAGAGCACGAAAACCCAGGTAGAACGAATAGAAATTACGGTGGAGCTAACACCGGATTATCAGAAGGATTATGAGATTATTCAGTTTCATCGAGATGAGGCGAAAAACCGGGCAGAGATCGAGGCGTTTCTAGCGAAGTATATTACCAAGCCGTTTGAGTATTTAGAAAATGTGGTGGGGGTAGAGATTAATTTTAATAAGGTGTTTTATAAACCGGAAAAGTTACGAGATGTAGCCACAATCTTAGACAAAATTGCGACTCTTGATAATGAATTGAAGAGGCTTGAAAAGGAGTTGGTGGTATGAAAAGTGAACTTAATAAAGCTGTGTCGATGAAAGATAGTGGTATTGAGCGGTTAAGCGAAGTGCCTGAATATTGGGAAGCAAGGCGACTAAAAGATATCCTTACATACACGAAAGGATACGCATTCAAGAGTGAGGATTTTGTTGATTCTGGAACACCTGTTGTAAAAGCAACTGACATTAAACAATATCGCATTCTTGAACCAACAAGTTTTATTAATTCGTCAACTATTGAAAGCTATAAAAAGGTTTTACTGAAAAAGAATGATATTGTTATTGCTACTGTAGGTAGTCAACCTAATATTGTAGATTCTGCTGTTGGACAATTAGCACGCATAGATGAAAAAACGGCAGGGTCTTTATTAAATCAAAACACTTTGATTATTAGGATTAAAACTAAGAGAATAAGCAATAAATTTATATATTACATTTTGATTTCTGAATTTTTCCGGCAGCATTTGAGTTTAATTGCTCGGGGCACTGCAAATCAATCCAGTATCAAAGTTTCTGAAACTTTAGAATACCTTTTATTTTTACCACCTTTTGATGAACAAGAAGCGATCGCCCACTACCTCGATACCAAAACCGACCAAATAGATCGCAAAATTGACCTACTCACCCAGAAGGCAGCGCTATACGGCAATCTCAAGCAGTCTCTCATTAATGAAACTGTGACACGGGGGCTTGATAAATCTGTGCCGATGAAGGATAGCGAGATTAAATGGTTGGGTGACGTTCCTGAACATTGGGATATTAAGAGGCTAAAAGACGTAATTGAAAATCTTGAGTCTGGTGTAAGTGTTAATGCTGAGAACTTACCTGCTCAAATTGATGAGTATGGTATTCTGAAGACAAGTTGCGTGAATAAATACGGTTTTAATCCAATTGAAAATAAAACCATATTGCCTGAAGAAATTAGTAGAGCTAAGTGTAGCCCTCGTCAAGGTAGTATCATCATCAGCAGAATGAATACACCTGAATTGGTTGGGGCCAGTGGATTTGTTGATAAAGATTACCCAAAGCTATTTTTACCTGATCGCCTCTGGCAAACTGTTTTTCATCGCAATCCCAGAATAAATTCTAAATGGCTGAGTTATCTGCTATCAGTAACTCGATTAAAAGAAGTCATTTCCTTCTCTGCAACAGGCTCAAGCCCAAGTATGAAAAACCTTGCACAAGAGGATTTCCTGTGTATAAAAATTTTTACCCCCCCTTTGTCCGAACAAAAAGCGATCGCCGACTACCTCGACACCAAAACCGCCAAAATTGACCAAATTATTCAAATTATCAACACCCAAATCGAAAAACTCAAAGAACTGCGTAAAACCCTGATTAACGATGTTGTCACAGGCAAAATAAAGGTAGTCTGACCTATGAGTGAACTAAACCTGCAAGACAAATTCCTCATCCCCTTTTTTCGAGAAAGTTTAGGCTACCAAGAAGTTAAAGCCAACACTATCACCAATTCCCTAATTATCGAAGAAGACTTACAAGCCTTCATTTCAACCACCGAACTCAACCAAAAGCCCTACGAGTCACTGCTCAAAAAATATAGCGGCAACGCCCAAAAACTGCTAGCAGATCTAATCGAGCTAATCCAAGAGCGCATCGCCAGCAGCCGCAACATGGCATTATTTATCAACGCCAATAAATCCGTTACCCTGCAAGGCATCAAACTCCACCTATTTTACCCCGACGACAGCGTAATTCACGACAGCAGCCTCTTTGCTCAAAACATTTTCTCTGTCGTTCAAGAGCTGCCTTACAAATACCACTATCAAGGCGAACAAATCTTTTCCTTCCGTCCAGATATCTGCCTCTTTGTCAATGGCATTTACCTCGGCTACAGCGAATTAAAATCTAACCTCAGCAACCAAACCGCCCGTAAAAATGGACGGGGTAAAGTCATCAAAAACTATTTTGGTGCTGTGCGAGCCTATCACGATGCCTTTGATAAAAATGCTGACATCAGCGACAAAGACAAAGACTGCTACCGCAAAGACTTCCTCAAAATTTTTGAAAAAGCCATTCACATCACCACCACCGACATAGCCGAAACCTACGTCATTCGGACGCTCTCTGACTATTTTGACGACATCCTCACCACCTGCCGCGAAGGGAAGTTCGATCGCGAAGAGTACGAAAAGAAAGTTGTCAAAGCTTTCAAACCCTATCCGCTTCTAAACCCTGACGGTGACAAGAAAGGCAAACTCAAAGAACTCTTCACCGCCCACTATGGCAAAAGCTTCATTGAAAAAGAAATTCTCTACTACAATTTCATTGAGCGGGATGTTTATGTTGTCAATGGAAAAAAGGAACTCAAGAGCGAAATTGGACACCTGATTTCGCCTCGCCCCAAACAAAAATTTGGCACGGATAAAATTCTGGCTAAAATTGACGAGTTTTTGGAACATGAAGCCGAAGACGACTACTTTATTCACCAGCTAGAACAGCAGTTAGCCCACGTCTCCACCGCCAAACGTCACGAACTAATCGAAAAGCGCAAAGCTTACGAGAACAACAAAAACGTTTATTCTCTTCTGCTGCAATATGCCGCTGGCTTTGGTAAATCCAACATCATTGGGTGGACAGCCCTGCAACTCAAAGATTTACGTCGCGACGGTGAATATGTCTACGACAAAATAATGATTGTGGTCGATCGCCTACAACTCCGCAGCCAGATCGACTCGAAAATGCTCAACATGAACATTGACAACCGAATGTACATTGAGGCCAACAACAAAAAAACCTTCCAACAAGCGCTTCAGTCCGATACCCGCTTAGTAATTGTCAACCTGCAAAAATTCGGAGCTGTGGAGGAAATACTCGACTCCGACACCCTACAAAAACTCACCCAACTCCGCATCGTCTTTCTAATCGACGAGATCCACCGCTCCAACAGCGGCGAGCAACACGAAGAAATGGTCAATATCTTTGACCAACTGCAAACCCCCTTTGACAAAGAGGATCAATACAACCAAACCCGCACTAAGAAAAACCTGATTATTGGATTTACTGCTACCCCCGACGATCGCACCCTGGCACGCTTTGGCGAATTTAGTGGCTATGCCGAAAGTGAAAAACTCTGGGTTCCCTTCGACTCCTACACCATGAAAGAAGCCATTGAAGATGGCTTTATTCTCAACTCCCTCAAAAATATTGTCCCCGTCGCCTCTAAAATGCTATTCGACCTCCCTCGCAACGAACTAGAGGGCTTCACCGAACCTAACTACAAAGACGCTGATAAAAAGCAAATTTATGAAAACCGCGATCGAATTAGTGCGATCGCCCAATATGTTGCCGATTTGCTGGTGAAAGATGTCTATCGGCAAATCCGAGGCACAGGGAAAGCGATGTTAGCAGTATATTCGATCAAAGCGGCGATCGCTTACAAACAAGCTGTAACACAAAATTTTAACGAACTAATTAAAGAGCAGAAATATGCCAAATATGCCGATGCTCCCATTCATATTGTTTACTCCAGCAGCCAAGATGAACAAAGTGCAACCGGGCTAAATGATGGACTCACAGAAGAAAAAGTTTTAGAAAGCTTCGCTCTCAAGAAAAATGGCTTAATTATTGTTGTAGCCAAGTTGCAAACAGGGTTTGATGAAAAAAGATTACACACCTTATTCTTAGATAAAGAAATTAAGGGCATTGCTGCGATCCAAGCGATCTCGCGGGTGAACCGCACAGCCAAATATAAAAATGACTGTAAAATTGTGGACTTTTCCTATAACAATGTCAATGTGCAAAATATCAAAGACGCCTTTGAGCATTTTTCTGATGTTGTTGTTAGTGACTTTGATCCTTTCAGCGATGAACGAGTTTTAGACATTCTGTTCGCTGAGCTAAAAAAGTCTGATGTTTACCAACAATTCTTTAATATCTTCCTGAGAATCTTTAATGATGATGCAAAGCGGAACAATCCTGCCAACTATTTTGATTTAGAGAGCAGCATTGAAAAACACATCAATGCCAACCCCAATCATACCGCTGATACAAAAACAAAAACTGCCCAATATTTCACCATTCTCAACCGTATTGAGTATGTGATTGCTTTAGATAAGAAGTATAGCGAGCCTAGTTTTCTAGAATTTTTGCATCTGTTCAACACCCTCTACAATAGATTGTACCGTATTAGTGAGGTAAAAGATGCGATCGAGGTTTATTTCGATAATCAAATCGGTATTATCGAGGTCGAAACTCAAGAGCCAGAGGCAAAAAATAATAGACTAACCAAGGTTGCTAAAGCTAAAGAGCCTAGTAGTACGGTATATCAATTTGACATTCTAGCAATTATCGAAGCCCGTAACCAGCAAGAAGATTTAAAGGGAGAACTAATTAAAGAATTTGAATCAAAAATCAGCGACTTATTTGAATACGTGCGGAATTCTGACAACGGTAAACGTTTGATTGTGAAAATTAAGTCAAATGTTTCTGAAGCTGAGAGATATGAGGAGTTCGGCAAAATTTATCGTACTTACAAAGCTTTAAATCGCAGAAAAGTAGGAGAGAACTTTTTTAAAGAAACTGAAGACCTGATTGATAAGCTTTGCGATGATTTTGAAATGACGGTTCGTAATGCTAATGAGCAGAGTATTTAAGCACTAAGAGTGTCTGAGTCAGGTTGTTATGGAGTAATGCCGTTAGTGCGATCGAAATTCCCAAACTTAACATCGGCAAATTCGATCGTACTAACGATTGATTCCATAGTTTACTCATGATTTATCGCCAAGGAGTTTTGCTATCAGCCACCAGTAGTTAGCTGATAGCAAAATGTTTAGAAATCAAGCATTTGAAACAAAAATCTGTTTCTCTGCTTCAGAAACAAAAAATGCGAGTATAATTATTCCACGTTTACCCAAAAATCAGCCGTGACAATTTGACCATTACGATTGAACTGCCCCCAAAGCTTATATTTTCCTGGTTGGGGGAAACTGGTCATAAAGTGAACCTCTCCTGCTGGAGTATCTTTCAAGGCATGAGCATGAATATAGTCGGCTTTTGTCAACGGTGATGACTGCTTGAGGATAACTAAGTGTCCTCTTTCGCCTAAATAGGGCTGTAAATCCTTCAGCGGTTGGTTGCTACTAGCATCTTGCAAATTGAAAATTAAGTTAACTCCTTGTCCTGCTTTTATTTGAGGTTGAGAAAACGTGAGGTTAGCCTTAGTATTTCCCAAAGTTTTGGTGGTAGCCATGTCAACTTTCGATCGAGCTAAAGCTTGACCCGGAACTTGCATTTTTAAGACAGAAACTTGTTCTGCATTTTCGGCGGGTTTGTAATCGCTGAACAGCGTGTAACCACCTGAGCCGGGAAAATCAGTTTGAACTTCAAAGCGTCCATTTCCTTTATAGGTGGGGTGAATATGATTGAAATATTGGAGATTATCGCTAACGACAATCAGGTGCATTAATTGTTCTTGGAATTTATCAAAATCAGCAATAGACTTTCCCTCTTTGTTTTGGACTTCAATTACCAAAGGTACGAGAGTTTTGGGCGCGATATTGGAGGAAACTGTCAGCTTAGCGATAGCATTCGCAGGTTCGGCCTCTGAATATCCCGAAGGACCACCATCATGATGTTGTTCTCCCGCGTCATGGGTTTTGGAATCCTCCATATTATGACCCTCATGAGGATTTTTATTAGCTGCTGATGTTTTGGAATTATCCATTACATGACCCTCGTGAGAACTGGTATCTGCCACTTGTGAGCCAGAAGAAGTTGATGTTTCGCCAGATTTCGTGCTTGAGGGTGAGAAGCAACCTTGAACTAGGATGAGAGTTGAAGTAATAGCAATTGCAGTTAAAAATGGCTTCATTGTTTTGTCCAGTTAGTAAACTTGAGGTTGTCTATTTATCAGGGGTTCAGACTTTGCTGTTCTCGTTTGGAGTTTCTAGTTAAGGGCATTCTTGTAAATGAATCCTCTAAACTACTGATAAACTCCACCGTTAAGATGAATATTTAGGATTGGCGGCTAGCCAAAGCTAACCGCTGGCAGGAAAAAAGACTAAAAGGTTTACACGGATGGATAGCCAGCCGCAGCTATTGCTTCTTTGATTGCTGTTTCGGAGGCTTGAGTTTCTATGCTGACAAGTTTGGTTTTTGGATTGGCTTGAACCGAGGCAGTAGAATCAAGCGTTTGAATAACTTTGGTGATAGCATTCACGCAAGCAGAACAAGCCAGTTTAGGAACAGTTAGTTGCAGTACCATAGTTTTCAATTTCTAATCGATGGTGATTAATGGGTAAACTTTGTTGAGTAAATCAATCGTGAACTTACTCAACCTAATAACAGCTTAAATTCTCCATTCGACTGGAGAGTCAAGGGGGTAGCGAAAGAATATTGACAAATTTTTTCAGAATAAATCGACATATAAGTAGGTAGGCAGGAAAAATTATCTTTATGTACCGAAAAGCTTAGTGTGGTGATTGGATTTAAATTTAAAACGTTGGGTACGGTAGTTTTTTCTTTCTCCTCTATCTAACTTCTACTCCCTGAATTACGACGTAGGCAAGCTCTAGCTCATTGTCAAATATTTGTCCGGCTAATTCATCTTTTTTAATGTGTTGCAACTCTAATATTTAGGCAGGCAGAAAATATATAAACCCTGATTTTTTCTTGACCATAACTGTTGAACTTGCCTTAATCAGTGTATGGGGCCGTTGTCTTGAGCGATATTATTTTTTGATAAAAAACCAGTGTGTCAACTTCTCTAACCTCCGTTGACACACCGATCGAAACAATTAAGTTATAGAAGAATTTACTTTTTTTGAATCAGAGGACAAATGATGGAATCAACCTTTTCTAGTAAGGTGGGCGAACCTGAAAGTAATCCTTCCAACTCTAGTTTGAGGATAAGTAGTTGCTGCATTTGTAGATCGATAGCGAGCAGTTTATCTTGCAACTGGACTTTGATGTGTTCACAAGGCAACTCTCCCCCATCGTGAACCGTCAATAATTCTTGAATCTCGGCTAAAGTTAATCCCAAAGTTTGGGCGCGTTTAATAAACCTTAGCCGAGTCAAAATATCAGAATTAAATAATCTATATTTCCCTTCGGTTCTGCCTGATGCCTTGATTAAACCGAGTTCCTCATAGTAGCGAATGGTTTTGATCGGTACGCCGCTTTCCTTCGCAACTAAACCAATGAGTTTTTGCTTTTCTTGAACTAACATACTCATTTCCTCTACTGAATCCAACTCTAAGCTTATGATAAACTATCCAGTGGGATGGAGAGTCAAGAGGGGCTAGAAATTTTTTTGAATGCCTGAGTGGCGATCGCCTGAATGTCGCAACTTTGGGTAGCAGTAGGCGTTTGGACAAACCATTCGAGCGATCGCACTTGGTTGACGGTCAGTTATTTAAGGCTTGAGCAGCCATTTCATCTGGGTCAGAGACGTTAGCGGCTTGCACTTCTATGGTACCGCGAAACATATTCATGCCACAACTAAAAGTGTGGTTTCCTACGTCTTCGGGAGTGAATTCAATGGTTGTTACTTGATTCAAAGACAAATCGGTAGCAATGCCAAAATCGGGAATCAGCACTTTCGCTAAACAAGCACTAGAAGTTTCACGTAAAAAGTGGAGTTGAACGGGTTTACCTGCTTTAACTACCAGATGATTGGGCGTGTAGCCTTTGTTAACAATGATACTCACTTTCTGGATGCCCTGGTCAACAGTTGGATTGATTTGCATAGCTTCAGCGTCAATTATTGTTTCAGGCTGATGTGTTGACATGGATGAATTGAACTGGGATTCTGTTAGTGTTTGAGGTTCCTCGAACCCCGTTGATTCAAGTTGTGGGTCTTCGGTGGCGATAATTTCGCCTCGAAACATATTCATGCCACAGCTAAAGACATAACTGCCAGCTTTTTTAGGTGTGAATTCAACAGAGGTTACTTGATTCAGATGCAAATCTGCTGCAATATGAAAATCTGGAATTAAGACTTGTTCCAAACAACTGCTAGGATCTTGGCGGTGAAAGTTAAGACGCACGGGTTGTCCAGCTTGCACAACAATGCGGCTGGGTTCATAGCCACCATCAACGGTGACGGTTACTTCTTGAATTCCTCCACTGGCTGTAACTGCTTTCTGAGATTTGGGTTTGCTAAGGAGAAACCACCAAAGTTCTAAACTAATTAACCCGATTCCAGCCAAAGTAACTAAAATCTTGTTACTTAAGGGTTGTTCAATGCGCTGAAACTGACTTTTTTGCTGTGTTTGAGTTTGGTGTGTTTCATGGGTATTTTGCGCTATTCCTTCACCAGATAACATTCCTAGTACAACCCCCAGACTAGCAATAGTACCGATAATTGTTGTTTTGCCGATCATTTGAAAACCTCCTAAAAAATACACAAGATTATGGGAGTAAGAGCGGGTTTTGAACAAAGGTATTTAGTGAATTTCCTTCGTGATTGACTAAACCCGCGCTATCGTTCGATGTTTCATTCATCAGAGTGCAAAAATAGGCTACGTTAACACTCCAAAAATTGAACCGGAAATTACCCCAAGCAGAAATCCAAATCCTGCTAATGTTCCTAGAAATGTAAGTTGCTTGTTCATCATTATTCCCTCTTAAGCACGAATCAAATTAGCCAACATTTTTGGGTCGAAAGTTACGGAGACGCAACGCATTTGTTACTACAGAAACGGAACTAAATGCCATTGCTGCCCCGGCAATAATTGGATTGAGGAGCCATCCAAAAATCGGGAAAAGAATTCCGGCGGCGATCGGAATGCCTGCCACATTGTAGACAAAGGCAAAAAACAGATTTTGTTTGATGTTTTGGATCGTAGCGCGAGACAGTTGGATGGCAGTAACAATGCCTTGTAAGTCACCAGAAATTAGAGTGATATCGCTAGCTGCGATCGCGACATCTGTTCCTGTGCCAATTGCCATGCCTACGTCAGCTTGAGCAAGTGCAGGTGCATCATTGATTCCATCCCCCACCATTGCGACAATTTTTCCCTCTGCCTGAAGATTTTCGATTTGAGCGACTTTTTGATCGGGACGAACTTCTGCAATAACTCGTTTGATGCCGACTTCCTGCGCTATGACTTCTGCCGTGCGACGGTTATCACCTGTTAGCATTACCACTTCTAATCCCATCTTTTGTAAAGTGCGAATTGCGACAACAGAAGATGGTTTTACGGCATCGGCAATGCCCATAATTCCTTCTACTTTGCCATTTATGGCAATCCAGATAACCGTCTTACCGAGATATTCCAATCGATCCCACGGTGGCTGCAAACTACTGGTATCAATTCCCAATTCGTTCATCCAACGATGAGTTCCAATTTGCACCGATTGATTGGATACATACCCTTGCACACCACTGCCTGCGTGAGCCTCGAACTCCCGTGAATCCGTCAACTCCACTCCTTGAGATTGGGCATATTGCACCACCGCTTCTGCCAGAGGATGTTCTGAATTCCGTTCGACGGATGCAGCGAGGCGCAGAAGTTTTAGCTCGTTACCATTGGCGGTACCATTAACCGTTATAAAGTCCGTTACAGTGGGTTTACCTTGGGTAATCGTGCCTGTTTTGTCTAAAACAACAGTTTGCAGTTTGTGCGCCAGTTCTAAACTATCTGCACCTTTAATCAAAATTCCGTTTTCTGCCCCTTTACCTGTACCCACCATGATCGAGGTTGGCGTGGCTAAGCCAAGCGCACAGGGACAAGCAATAATCAGCACGCCCACGGTGGTAATCAATGCCATTGTGACGTTGCCCATGATGTTGTACCAAATGATGAAGGTAGCGATCGCAATGGCAATCACAACAGGGACAAACCATCCCGTAACGCGATCGGCTAATCGCTGAATCGGTGCCTTGGAGCCTTGCGCTTGCTGCACCAGTTTAACGATTTGCGCCAAAAACGTATCTTTACCCACTCGTGTGGCTCGGAATTTGAAGCTTCCAGTCTTGTTAATAGTCGCTCCAATCACTTCATCACCAGGCTGCTTTTTCACGGGTACACTTTCACCCGTCACCATTGCCTCATCAATCGTTGAGGAGCCATCAATAATCTCGCCATCCACGGGAATCTTTTCACCCGGACGAACTAGAATGACATCTTCCAACACTACCTCAGCGATGGGAATGTCCACTTCTCGTCCATTACGAATTACCCGCGCCGTTTTTGCCTGCAAACCCATAAGAGAACGAATTGCTTCTGAGGTTTGTCCCTTAGCGCGGTTTTCCAACAGTCGTCCTAGCAAGAGCAATGCAATAATTACAGATGCCGCTTCAAAGTACACATCTGGTTTAAGACCCTGACTGATAAACCACTGGGGAGAGAAGGTGGGAAATAGAGAATAGAGGTAAGCTGCCCCTGTCCCGATCGCTACTAGCGTATCCATTGTCGCGGTATGACGCTTCAAGGCTTTCCAGGCATTGATGTAGAAAGACCTACCCGCCCAAAACAATACTGGAGTAGTGAGTACAAGTTGTAGCCAGGGATGGTGCAGCCACATGGGAATCAAGGGAATAGGCAATCCCGTCATCGCAGGCAGCGAGCCAATCACGATAACGGCGCTGATAATACCGCTAACCCACACCTTGCGGGTCAAGTCCTGATTTTCACTTTGCCGCGCCTGCCGTTCTGCATCATCTTCTGGGGCAAGTACATCATCTTGCATCGGCAGAGCAGAATATCCAGCCGCATCCACGGCATCCTGAATCGCTGCTACATCAGTTTGGCTGGGATTATAGGTAACGCTGGCTTGTTCAGCTCCAAAATTAACATTGCACGTCTCAACTCCCGGAACTGAGCGGATTGCCTCTTCGATGTTACTTGCACAAGAGGCACAACTCATGCCTCGCAGTTTCATAGTGGCGTTTTCCATACAAAATCTCCTTATTTTCATCCTTAAAATGGGTCTGAGAAATCTTTAGTGACAGGTAACGGGATAACCTGCCACTGTAATTGCCTCTGTAATGGCGGCTTCAGATGCTTGAGTTTGGATATTGACCAGTTTGGTTTTGGGATCTGCCTGAACATTTGCGGCGGCATCTACTGTCTTGATGGCTTTGGTAATGGTTTCGCCACAAGCTGAACACGCCATGTTAGGGACTTTTAGCTGTAGTGTCATGGTTGTATTTTTCCTTTCCTTTGAGGGGTTAATCCTATCTTGCAGTATCCAGTCCACTGGAGTGTCAAGGGGGAATGAAAAGAAATTTTTGAGAACCTCTAAAAAGGAGAAATCAACACCCTGGACACCATGATCTGCTGTCTCTTGAATCCCTAGGGCGTGTTTTCAAAGTCGGTGTATCCTAGATTGGGGCGCCGATCGCACGCAGGGAGTCATGCTTCCCTTCAATCAAGGCCAAGTGTGGACCTGTCCCTTCTGCGCCAATACGGTTCAGTTAAGGGCTATGCAGTGCTTAAAACAATAAATACAGGAGGATTCATTATTATTCCAGTACCTCTGTGTTTAACTTGTTTAGAGCGAAATTTTGAGACAGGCTTTTTCACAACTCTTGGGTTGTTTCTATGAACCATTTCAGGTAGAAGTTGGTCAAGTATCTCTAAAGTTAACCAATTCAAAAGAAGAGAATTTCTTGTGGTTGTAACCGCTGGAATTTTGGCAGAGCACGACGAATCACTCGTAATGTTCCAGTAAAAGACAGACGCAATGGTGAAACACCGGCACTGCTTGCAGCTTGAAAAATTAATGACCGTACAGCTCTTCGGTCCTAGTAGTAAACCATAAATTTCTTGTACCACTTCTTTCGGTCTTTGAGAACGAATATGAGTTTTTCTTCCCAATAAATGTACTTTGACTTCATCAATAGTATTCTCGACTTCCCAACGTTGATGATATTCACAAGCAAGTGACTGGGCTGGAAATTTTTCAGCGTCCAACAAGCTCGTAATTAAACGATATCTAATTTGTGTGACTGGGTGTTCGGGAGCCTCAATTGTGTACTCAATTACTCTTACCTGTATGGGCTTAAATCTTTTTTTTCTTAGTTTGCCTGATGGATAAATCTTTCCTCAAATATGAACCATCATCTAATAGTGTTTGGTTTAAGAATTTAACGTTGGATGGAATTCGCACTCTTCTACTCACAACCTTTACTGACTGTAGCTTCTACCATCGCATAAGAATGTAAGCCTCTATCCCACATCAATAGCATTCCTGGCGTTACTGAGCGTAACAACTTTAACGCTCTTACTCTTTCTCCCATTTTATATGGACACATTAAGGCATCAAATATTAAATGTGTTCCTGCCTCTACCGCAATCGCAGATTACTAGAAAATAGTCTGCAATAACAGCCAACTATTTAATCCTACTATAATACTAGCCACTAACCAAGCTAAGGCTTTCAGCCAAAATGGATTCACAAACTCTCCCATTAAGTTGCGGTTTGAGGTAAACATTACCAAGGGAATTACTGCAAAGGGTAATTGCAAACTGAGAATCACTTGACTGAAAACCAGTAAATTAGTTGTACTGCCTTCACCAAACAAGATAATTACGATCAAAGCCGGCACAATTGCAATCAGTCGAGTCAGCAAGCGCCGCAACCAAGGTCGCAGCCGAAAATTTAGAAACCCTTCCATCACAATCTGTCCTGCTAAAGTTGCTGTCAAGGTTGAGTTCTGCCCCGAAGCCAATAAAGCAAAGGCAAAAATTGCACTAGCAGAACCCACACCCAGTACCGGAGAAAGCAGTTTGTAAGCATCTTGAATTTCTGCTACTTCTTGATACCCGGAAAAATGAAAGCTTGCAGCCGACAATATCAGAATTGCTGAATTAATAAACAAAGCTATTGACAGCGCTACGGTGGAATCAATTGTGCCAAATTTAATTGCTTCCCATTTTTTATCAGCAGTTTCTTCCCAAGAGCGAGTTTGCACGATCGACGAATGCAAGTAAAGATTGTGCGGCATCACAGTTGCCCCCAAAATACCCACCGCAATATAAAGCATTGCCTGATTTTGCAAAATCTCTAGGCTGGGAACATAACCGAGTAAAACTCCTCCGGCATCAGGTTTTGCAAAAATCATTTCTGCAATAAAACAACCGCCAATAATTGCAATAATCGTAATCACCAAAGCTTCGATATAACGAAAGCCTTTTCCTTGTAAAAATAATACCATTATTACATCTAGCGCAGTGATGCACACTCCCCAAACTAAGGGAATACCAAATAGCAATTGCAGTCCGATCGCACTTCCAACAAGTTCAGCTAAATCGCAAGCAGAAATAGCAATTTCACAAAGTATCCACAGCAAAAAACTGACTCGCGGACTGAAATAATCTCGACAAGCTTGTGCCAAATCTCGTCCCGTTGCCACTCCCAAACGCACGCAGAGTGATTGCAGCAAAATTGCCATCAAATTAGATAGCAAAATCACACTTAATAGCGCATAGCCAAACTTGGCTCCCCCCGCTAAGTCAGTCGCCCAGTTTCCGGGGTCCATGTAACCCACTGAAACCAAATATCCCGGCCCTGCGTAGGCCAGCATTTTACGCCAGAAACCTTTGCTGTTGGGAACGGGGACGCTGCGGTGGACTTCAGGAAGGCTGGGTCTGTTTTCGGGGTGAGTCATTGGTTTTATTGTTAAATAATTTTCATATTATTTTCATAATCTCACAAATTCTGTTAAATTTCATCAGTCGTATTGCTCAAAATCCGCCAAAGTTGCAAGAAATATGAAGTTGTGTATTTTTTATCTAACACTCCAGGTAATGTGAATGCAGCAACAGAATGTGTGATATGCTCTGAATATCAAATCGGTTCTGGTGAGGAACAGCCACCAGAGGTAACGGGGAAAGTTCGGTGTAAGTCCGGCACTGTCCCGCAACTGTGAAGGAGACAAGTTCTCCAAGTCAGGATGCCCGCCGATGCCCAAATTTACTTTATTCATCTGCGAGGTACATGATGACTACTCAATCTTCTTCTTCTTCGGTTTGGCAACAAACGGCACGGTTGACGCTTTCAACACCCGTGCAAGCGACGCTCTACATCTCCCTATGCGCTTTGACTGTCTGGACTGTTTACTTTACAACTTATCCCGCCGTCCATAACAAGGTACACTCTCTGCGCCACCACACTTTGATGGTTAGTTGTCACTAAACAAGATTGTTTTTATTTGAGATATTGCAGTGCGATTCGTTTAACCTGTTGGGGCGGGTAAACCTGCGAGCTTTCTCAGAGTGCAGACAGGTTAAATAAACCCGCCCCCACCCCGCGCGAGATTCCTTAAAAGTCCAGAATTAAAATGTCAAAATTAAAGTTTTCTGCGCTCATCAGTGCTGTCTGCATGATGAGTATCTTTTTCTATGGTTGGGTAGGGTTTTCGCAGTCTCCACAATCAACTGTGCGACTGACTTCTGAACCCCCAATCAGCCAGATTTTACCCTTTGAAGCCGAGGCAACTACACCTTTATCTCCAGTGTCGTTAAAGCTGCAAGCTTTAGATGCAGCGGGGATTCCTTTAGAGAATGCTCGAATTAGTTTGACAATTTTAACTCCGCCTAAAAATCATTGGTTTACCACCGATTTTCCGATCGTGGAGGGAACAAAGTTGCTGGATATAGAGGCTGTTGCAGCTAAAGGTGAGTTACAAATCCAGCAAATGCTGCCCATTAGGGGAAATTATCAATTGTTAGCAAAGGTGACTCCGATCGCAGAAAATGCTTTTACTCCTATTCAGCAAACTTTAACACTATCCGTGCCGGAAAACGGGGTGAAGTATCGCAATTTTGGGATTTTAGCTGTGATTTTGTTGGTTGTTGGGCTAGGTGGCGGCTTGGCGATTGGAGGAAAGCCCAAAATCCAAGCAGGAGAAATAGCGCCTGAAAGAGTGCGATTGCTGTTAAGTGGGGCGATAATAATTGCGATCGCTACCTTGTTATATGTTAATGTCAGTGCTGAAATTGCCCAGTCTGAGATGTCGATGCCAATGTCTCACATGACAGAATCTAAACCGACAGAAAAAACTAGCCCCATTGTGCAATCTCAGGGTTTACAGGTGCGACTTTCTGGAGATGTTAGTGCGACAGTAGGGAAAGCTGCTAATTTACAAGTTCAAGTCACCGATACCAAAACAAATCAGCCAGTCACAGATGTATTGTTCAATGTTAAAGTCACCCAACTCGAAAATGATTGGATTGCTTTTGCCTACAAAGGTGTCCCGGATGCAGCCGGAAAACTGATATGGCAAGAGCAGTTTTTTGATGGCGCACCTCACAAAGTAGAGGTAGAAGTTTCTCCCCAACCCAACGGGGCCCGTCAGTTTTCACCATTCCAGGTTTTACAAAGTATTGAAGTTGAGGGAGTCGCGCCTCCTCTTTCAGTGCGGTTGACTGTTTTAGCTTACTTTACAGGCATTGTAATCGCGGGGATGGCGATCGGATTTGGATTGCAGCGCCGTTTGCTTGGGCTGCGGGTGAGAGTAGGGCGCATTTAACCGGATTTCGGATAATTTAATTTAAGTGCGATCGACTATGATTAAGTCGATCGCCAGAAATCACTCTTGTCAACGTTCCTGATTTGAGAGCTCTTTAAATTCGCGAGTTCCCTGATAGCCAGATAAATCCGCTAACTCCTGCAAAGATTTTTGCCCTTGGTAAAACTTACCGTTAATTTCCCAAGTGGGAGTCCCTTGAATCTTCGCAGCTTCGCAAAGATCCCGCCGAGCATTTTTCCCTTGAGGATTGCACTCAATATAATTGATAATGCCCGCCGCTTCTTTGCCGAAACTTGCTTTCTGTGCTTGACAATGATCGCAGGTAAAAGAGCCGTACATTTTAGCACCCACTATTTTTAAATGCTGCGCTAAAGCAATTTCTGAAGTACCGGAAGATGTCGTAGTCTTGATGCTAGTCTCGTTAGCTGTACCGAGATTATTCACATCGGCATAAAGAGCCAGAGAGGAAATCAGCACTAACATAGACACCACAATTCCTATAAAAAATAGTTGCCCGATATCATCCCATTCGCGACCTATTAATGCTAAGACAAACAAGCTAGTTGCAAACAAAGCAGATGCAATACAGTAAATACAAGCTGCTTTAATATCAACAGCCAGTACATACATCAGATAGCCGCTGAAAATCGTCATAGCTGTGCTACCAGCAAACAGAAATAGTCCCGTCCAAGACTCTAACTTAGAGCGGAGACTCTTCTGTTCTGCGGGATTGACCAATAGGGGAGCTACGGCAAAAACTATCATGCTCAAATAGCCCAAAAAACCGAACAAAGAAAGAGGCAAACCAAAGACATAGGCATAAGGACTCGAAAGCACGATATCGCAGCCTTCGATCGGACAAACTGCCGTTCCGTTGGATAACTTAACCACTGTTAGATAAGCAGTGATCGCAGCCCCTATCGAGGCAATTCCTGCCGTGAGCGGACGAGAATAGCGGTGAATCCAAGGCATGGAACGTTGACGACGCATAATATTTTTTCCTGTGCTGGATATTTCCCAAGACTAAATTGTATTACCAACCATTTTACACTTTGATGAAATAAGCCACAATTCCTAGAAGGATTAATACTGCTCCGGTTAATCCTTGTTCGTGAGCCTCGAAAAAATGCAGCTTTTCTTCTAAAGCATTAACTCCTTTCATTCCCAAGTCTACTAGCAAAACCATTCCCAAAACTGTCACAACTAAGTAGACCACAGAAACTACAAGTATGCCGCTCAAACCAATCGTTCCTGCTGAAAAAAAATAGGCTTCTATTTCGATGCAAGGCGAGAAAAACATTCCTGTTCCTAAAACAGCTAGGATTTGAAATTGCGATCGCTTGGTAGTTAAATTAACTGTTTCCGCGTGATGGTGGTGGTGCCTGCGAGAACTATCTAACTCTGCCAAAAGATAGATAATTCCTAAAACTAATAAAACTAAAGGCGCAATTATTTCAGCGGCCTCTACATAGGTAGCAGCGAACTTGTAACCGAATAAGCCGACGACAATTCCAATTAGGATAATGCTGAGGGTATGAGCAACTCCTGTAATTACTGTAGCCCGCAAAGTTTCGCTGCGAGACCAATTTTCAGTTTTACCAATCGCAATTAAAGGCATCCAGTGGTTGGGAATTAATGCGTGAATAATACTAAGAGCTAGACTTCCCAACAGAATTTTGAGCATACTTTCCATTTGCTTTCCTCTACAAATTGCTACAAGGAGGAAGGAATTGCCCGCCCTCCTGGAGTTGTCAGCCGACTACTTTAAAACTCTAGTCGCATTGAAAATAGCTGCTAAAGCCACCCCAACATCAGCAAAAACTGCTTCCCACATTGTCGCTAAACCAAAAACACCCAAACCAATAAATATCGCTTTAATTGACAGGGCAAAAATGATATTTTGCCAAACAATATTGTGAGTTTTTCTGGCAATTTGGATGGCTTCAGCCACCTTGGAGGGTGCATCTGACATAATTACAACATCGGCAGTTTCGATCGCCGCATCCGAACCCAAACCTCCCATTGCTATGCCCACATCAGCTCTAGCAAGTACGGGTGCATCATTAATTCCATCCCCGACGAAGATAATTTTATCGCCTTTTTTAGATTGGGAGATCAGTTTTTCGATCGCCTCTACTTTTCCTTCAGGTAATAACTCAGCTAAGTAGGAATCTAAACCGAGCTTTTTCGCAACACTCTCAGCTACAGCTTGATTATCTCCTGTGAGCATCACGATTCGCTCAACACCCAGTTTCTTGAGGTCGCGAATAGCCTGTACAGCGTCTTCCTTAAGCTCGTCAGCAATCAAAATATACCCAGCGTAGCGGTTGTCTACCCCTAAATGTACGATCGTACCTTCAGCATTGCAGACATCGTGAGGGATATTTTCTCGGTGCAGCAAACGGTCATTTCCGGCAAGCACAATTTGATTATTTACTTTCGCCCGAATGCCGTGCCCCGCTATTTCTTCGTAATCTTTCACATCCGATGAATCTATTTTTCCGCCGTAAGCTTCCATAATAGATTTCGCGACTGGGTGATTGGATTGAGATTCTACTTTAGCCGCTATTGCCATCAACTCTGTTTGGGAAAAACCATTTTTAGGCACAATTTGTGCTACTTTAAAAACTCCTTTTGTCAAAGTTCCTGTTTTATCCAAAACAACTGTCTTGACTGCTGTCAGAGTATCTAGAAAAGTCGAGCCTTTAACCAAAATCCCGCGCTTGGCTGCACCGCCAATTCCCCCAAAGTATCCCAGAGGAATGCTAATCACCAATCCGCAAGGGCAGGAAATAACTAACAAGACTAGGGCGCGGTAAACCCACAAAAATCTGTCTGCATTAGTTGCTCCTGAAATGAACAAAGGCGGAATTAAAGCCACTGCTAGCGATGCAAAGACTACAAAGGGCGTGTAGTAACTGGCAAATTTGCTGATCATCTTCTCAGTCTCAGCTTTTTTGCTTCTGGCATTTTCTACTAATTCCAGAATTCGGGAGATTGAAGATTCACCGAAGAGTTTAGTAACTTTGACGGTGAGAACTCCTGTCTGGTTAATTGTTCCTGCTAAAACTGTTTCTCCAACTTTCACGGTTCGAGGTACTGATTCTCCAGTTAGTGCAGACGTGTCAAGCTGAGAATTGCCGTCTATAATTTCACCGTCTAAGGGAATTTTTTCTCCCGGTTTGACAAGGATGATATCGCCGATGACTACTGTTTCTGGTGCAACTTTTTTAATGTCGCCGTTGTCCTTGAGGTTGGCATAATCTGGGCGAATTTCTAAAAGCGATTTGATCGATTGACGCGATCGCCCTACAGCAAATTCTTGAAAAAGTTCTCCGATTTTGAAAAACAACATCACCCCGACTGCTTCAGGGAGTTTGTGAATGGCTACAGCGCCGAGTGTTGCTATAGTCATTAAGAAATTTTCATCAAAAAATCGACCTCGCAGAATGTTGCGACCCGCACTGGTTAAAACATTCCATCCGCTTAAAAGATAGGCTGGGATGAAAACCAGATATTCACCTATAGAATAGGGCGTGTTGTGCAGTTTTTCTTCAAAAATTAAACCGCCAACAAATAGGACAACAACCGATATCACAGGAATCAATTCTTGCTTCAGGTTAAAATCTCCGTTCCCGTGGTTGTGGCTGTGGTCATGGTTATGATTCTCATTACTGAGATCGGGGCGATCGTCGTGACTGCAACTACAGCAGCCGGAATCTGATGCTTTTGTCTTTTTCATGATGCCTCCTAGATGGAAAAACATAATTAACTTATGAACATATATTCATACTATATCTCCAAAGCTAACAATTTGGTAAATTATTGAGTTAAAAGTTTGGCTGCTAGTTAGCTCAAGTTTGCGGTCACAAGTTGCGATCGAGAGTAAGAATTATTATCGTTTTGCTCATGTTAAGTAAAAATTATTGACTCATATTATTTGCTTGCCTGTGTCACATCCCATTGCTTGGTTTACCATTGCTGCATTTTTGACGCTTTGACTATCCACGATGGCTTCAGACGGACTCACCGCTCGGTTGTGGCTAACTTTAACCCAGGCTCTAAGTCGGTCATGTAGCCTCAGCAAAGTTCCGTCTTTACGCCAGGTGCAGAAGTAGCGATAGACGCTCTGCCAAAGTGGGAAGTCTCCCGATAAGTCACGCCAAGTACAGCCTTGGGTTAACAGGTAAAAGATTGCATTCAGGACATTCCACACCTCAACCTTGGGTGACGATCCCTAGATGTTGGAGGTGAAATAAAAGGTTCAATCAACTCCCATTGTTCCAAAGTAAAGTTGCTGGAGTACATTTTACTCATAGCTATTTTTGGTACTGTTTCTATGTCTCGGCGATGAAAAAACTAAAACGAAGCGAGAAACGTTCAAATCGTTGCTGCAAAACCTGTTAAGCGGTATTACTACAGCCGTTGTTGCTTCATTCTGTCACGTTGTGTATCTCGAATAATACTGATTCCACCCCAAACGACTAGGCTTGCGATTCCCAATCCAACAATTAAATCAGGAAACCGAGAATTAAATAGAGTGACTAGGAAACCTGCGACGATCACACTAAAATTTGCAATTACATCATTCTGCGTAAATATCCAACTTGCCCGCATATGTACCTCACCCTTACGATGCTTTGAGAGAAGGTACAAACCATAACTGTTAGCAATCAGGGCCAAAAAAGCCATTGCCATCATCCAACCTGATTCCGGTGAACTTCCCCAAACAAACCGTCGAATCACATCGACGACAACCATCACGGCTAACGTGATCTGAAAAATACCACTTAGAGTCGCTGCACGATTCTTGTGATGCGCCGATTTGCCAACTGCATACAGCGACATCGTGTAAACTGAAGCATCTGCAAACATATCTAATGAGTCTGCAACTAAGGCAGTTGAATCCGCTAAAACTCCTGCCACAATTCCGACGACAAACATTGTGCCATTGATAAGTAACAGAATTCGCAACGTTTTACGCTCGGCTGCGTTCTTGGCTTCCATGTGACATCCACAGTCTGACATCGTGCCTCCTGTTTAGCTTGTTGTTATTCGTTCTCTGAGCAGTTGTAGCGGGTACATTCATAAACTCCTTTTGCTACATCAGCCAGTAACTCTTCAACCATTTCCAAAATCTCAGCAACTCGTGCATCGGCGAGTTGATAACTGGTGTACCGTCCTTGCTGCAGGGTGTTTACCAGACCGCAATCACGGAGACAGCCCAAGTGGTTTGAGGTGTTAGATTGCGATAGCCCGGTTGCTTCAACAATTTCACTCACGGTCATTGGACGCGATCGCAGCACGTCCAAAATCGCCAATCGTGATGGATCGGAAAACCCACGAAAGAGTTTTGCTTTCAAGCGAGTGGACTGGGATTGAGCAGAGACAATCATATGCTTAGCTTCAATACAAAGCTCTTTTATATCATCATATCAGCAACTAATGATATGTCAACACCTGAAAGCTTATTTATACCCTTACGTGAGCAGCGTCGCAGTTCCCACATCCGCTATTGCCCAAGCCGGAGCATCGTTAATCCCATCTCCCAGCATCGCTACAATTTTCCCTGGTGCTTGCAGTGTTTAGATTTGAGCTGCTTTTGGGTCTAGTCCAACTTCAGCAAAAACGCGCTGGATACCAGCAGAAGGGGCCATCGACTCAACTCATGCCTTGGAGTTTGACTGTCAGATGATCCATATATGCACTGTGAAATTGGGAGGGGTAATATTCTGACTTCTGTCTTCAAGCGCCTGGATAGCCAACAGATGCGCTCGCTTCCCTAACTTCATTTTCCGGTTTCACAGTTTGAATTGTCACCAACTTCGTCTTGAGATCGGCTTAAACAACGGCGGCTGAGTCAACTGCTTGGACTTCTCTAGTCCACTGGAGAGTTAATGGGGGATTGCGAAATTAATCAGGAATTATGGAAAAAGTGGTTTGACACCCTACCCATAGGGGTAAGGCGCGCACTGTGCACCCTACATAATTAGGTTGTGAGTCCTGTAAATCTTAAATGTGAGTTCGATCGACGGCACAGCAATAATTTTTTACAATTTCCAGTCGAAAATTTCATCCTAATTTCATTTATATGTGGAAAGCTGAAGATAAATAGTCCTTTTAAGCATATAAAATGTATGAAACCAATTTCATTAAAAACCGGCTTTGCAGGGCTGACATTGATCGCCACAGCCGCCCTAACCAGCGGAGTGCTCGCAGCTTGTTCAAAAGCTCCTACAAGCCAAACTCAAGCCCCAAACGTTACGGCTGCAACCGAAGTGAACAACAAGCCAGACGCGGCACAAGGTGGCATGGGTGGCATGAATCATGGCATGGATCACAATATGTCAATGGATTTAGGCCCGGCTGATGCCGAGTACGATTTGCGATTTATTGATGGCATGACACTGCACCATCAAGGTGCTGTAAACATGGCAAAAGAGGTACTCAATAAATCCAAACGCCCGGAAATGAAAAAAATAGCAAATGAGATGATTGCCGCTCAGAACCGCGAAATCAATCAAATGAAAGAGTGGCGAAAAGCTTGGTATGCCAAAGCCAGCAGTACGCCAATGGCTTATCACGCTGCAATGAGTCACACGATGGCAATGACTCCCGAACAAATGCAAAGCATGATGATGAGCATGGATTTAGGGGCCGCTGACGACCAATTTGACTTGCGATTTCTCAATGCGATGATTCCCCACCACGAAGGAGCTTTAGTGATGGCCCAAGATGCTTTGAAGAAGTCGAAGCGGCCGGAAATAAACAAATTGTCCCAAGAGATTGTGACTTCGCAAAAGCAAGAAATCGAGCAAATGAAAGAGTGGCGACAAGCTTGGTACAAACAGTAACACCATATTTCACCCGGATTTCATTTTGATCTGCAAAACTGATCTTTGAGTTCAGATTCTCCCCTACTCAATCATGCAATACTACCGCCGTGTCCGCTCCTCAGCACCCATAGTTCACTTTTCGGGAATACTCCTGACTCTTTTGTTATTCATCGAGTCCACCCCCGTTTTTGCCCACGCGGGACACGGAGATGAATTTAAGCACAGTGGCGAAACAACTGAAACTCCTACTGCTATTTCTGTCGATGCCGAAACAGCAAAACGATTAGGAATTAAAGTCTCCCCAGCCGCTCGCCAGCGACTAGATATCGGCATCAAAACCACAGGACAAATTGAAACTTTACCCAACGAAAAAGTAGAAGTTACGGCTCCGGTTGCTGGCAAAGTAGTAGAGTTGCTGGTTAAGCCTGGGGACAAAGTATCAAAAGGTCAACTGGTTGCGGTTTTATCGAGTTCAGAATTAGGACAATTGCGGGTTGAATCTCTCTCGAAACGTGCCGAAGCTGAGGCAGATTTGCAGCAAGCACAAGGAGATCTAAAACTAGCACAAGAAAATTACGATCGCCAACTTCAAATATCCGCAGCAGAAATCGCCCAAGCCAAAACCCAATTGACGGCGGCAACTAAGCAGTACCAGCAAGAACAAGAATTAGTAAACAACCGTTCAGTTGTGCAAGCCGCTAAAGAAAACTATCAGCGCCAAGTTGAAATAGCGCAAGCCGAAATAGCGCGGGCAGAAACAGAATTAACTGTGGCAAAAGAACAGTTCGAGCGCGACAAAGAATTAGTGGCATCTGGGGCGATCGCGCGGCGCACAATGCTGGAATCGCAAGCGCACTTCGCCGAAGCACAAGCCACTGTTGCTAAGGCAAAAAGCCGTCCTGAAGTTATCCAAGCTCAAACCGAAATTAAACAAGCCGAAGTAGACCTCCCAATGCGGGAATTGCGGGAATCTCAAGGCATGGTTGCAGAAGCAAAAGCTCAACTTACCAGAGCTCAGAGCCGCCGGGAAGTCCTAGAAGCCGAGAACCAAGTTAAACGTGGCAAAACTGCCGTCCAAGTTGCTCAGTCGCGCATTCGTTTGGCTGACGCACCCTATCAAGCGCGGCTCCAACAATTAGGAACGGTTGCCAACGATCGAGGACTCGTTACCGTAGTTGCTCCGATTTCGGGGACGGTAGCAGATCGCGAAATCACTCTAGGAGAGTCAGTAAACGCTGAAAAACCGTTGATGAGTCTCTTAAATGACAGCCGCGTTTTTGCCACCGCCAATATCTACGAAAAAGACCTAAATAAAGTAAAACAGGGTCAGGTAGTCAGGGTAAAAGTCGCTAATTTACCCGATCGCATTTTCAATGGAAAAATCGCCTTCATTGGGTCATCCGTCGAAGGAGAAACGCGGGTTGTGCCGGTGAAAGCAGAAATAGATAATATTAACGGCGAATTAAAGCCCGGACTGTTTGCGGAGTTGGAGATTTTAACCGACAAAACTGCAACAAATATTTTAGCAATTCCGAGTGGGGCGGTAGTGGATGTTAGCGGTAAAAAAACTGTTTACGTCCAAAATGGCAATGCTTATCAAGCTGTTGAAATTGAGCTCGGTCAAACGGCAGGAGATTTAGTTGAAGTTAAGAGTGGTTTATTTGAGGGAGATTTGATAGTAACGCAGCGAGCACCTCAACTTTACGCACAATCTTTGCGGGGCGGCAGCAAGCCCTCAAAAGACGAGGAAAAAAAAGAGGCAATTCCAAAGGTAGCAGAGGTTAATTTTAATAATTTACCCGTCTCTTTCTGGTGGACGGGAATAGGGGGAGCAGTTGCGATCGCATCCCTGACTTTCACAGCCGGCGTGTTGTTGGGAAATCGGCGCAAATTGCCAGCATTAGCAGTGGATTCTGGAAACAATGCCGGAAACAATAGTTTTTCCGACTCTGCATCGCCGTTGCACAATGAACTGCTGTTACACAATAACAACCATCACGTTAAAGCTCAAGAGAAAGAAGTCAAGAGTTTGAAGTAAACAATTGCGTGAATATAGCAATTTAGTTTGCAGAAGTATCTATCTATAGCCTTTCTCAGTAAAATGAGGTGCTCATAGGGCATAGGGCATAGGCATAAGACTCGCCCCCATACCTCACCACGCTTGAGAACCGCTATATTAACTCCAAAATAATAAAATGTTCAGCACTATTCTCAGATGGGTAATTAACCGCCGCTGGCTAGTTGTTATCGCTACCATTATTGTTAGTCTTTGGACATTGTATATCATCCCCCAAATGTCCCTTGATGTCTTTCCTCCTTTTGCACCCCCGCAAGTCGAAATTCAGACGGAAGCACCGGGGCTGGCGCCGGAAGAAATCGAGTCTTTGGTAACACTACCGATCGAAAGTGCGATTAACGGAACTCCAGGGGTAACAGCAGTGCGATCGTCTTCCGCTGTAGGGCTTTCTGCCGTTAAGGTAATCTTTGATTGGGGAACTGAAATTTACCAAGCCCGCCAGTTGATAACAGAAAGGTTGCAGCAAGCTCAAAGCAAGCTTCCCGCAGGAGTAGAAGCACCACAAATTTCTCCGACAACTTCACCGGTAGGCCTGGTGATTACCTATGCTTTTACCTCGGAAACTACTCCTTTGATGGAAGTGCGCCGTCTGGTGGATTGGCAAGTCACAAATCGCCTTCTAGCTGTGACTGGCGTTGCTCAAGTGGTGGCTTACGGCGGCGATCAGAGGCAGTATCAAGTATTAGTAGAACCTGCAAAGTTGAAAGCTTTTAATGTGTCGTTGCAGGAAGTTGCCGAAGCGACAGCGGCTGCGAATGTTAACGCGCCGGGGGGGTATTTAATTACGCCGGATCGAGAAACTTTAATCCGGGGGGTGGGGCGGATTGCGTCTGTGGAAGATTTGCAGCAATCTGCGATCGCCTCTCGCAACGGAACGCCTGTCAGAATTGCTGATGTCGCTGATGTCAAAATTGGTGCTGCAATCAAGCGGGGCGATGGCAGTTTTAACGGCAAAAAAGCTGTGATTGTGATGGTAAACAGACAGCCAGTTGCTGATACTCCGACGGTAACTAAAGCGGTTGAGGCAGCAATGGCTGAGGTGCAGCAAGCTCTGCCAAAAGATATTAAAGTTACTGTGACTTTTCGACAGGAAGAATATATTAATTCCTCGGTGGAGAATGTGCGATCGGCTTTAGTTGAAGGCAGCATCATTGTTACCATCATCCTGATCCCGTTTTTGATGAATTGGCGCACTCTGGCGGTTGTTTTGCTGGATTTCTTTCTGACTTGGCTGTTCGCGCTGCTGGCGATGTATTGGCTGGGGCTGGGGCTGAATACGATGACTTTAGGGGGTTTGTCGGTGGCGATCGGCACTGCGATCGACGATGCGATCGTCTATGCCGAAAATACTTACCGCAACTTGAGAGAAAATAGGTCTTCTCTTAATCCGCGTCCGGTAATGGATGTGATTTTTGACGGCAGTCAAGAGGTGCGCGATTCGTTAATTGGAGCGACTGTTATTGGGATTGTTGTGTTTTCTCCTATTTTTACTTTGCCCGGTGTAGAAGGTCGGATTTTTACGCCGATGGGGATTACTTATTTGGTAGTTGTTGTGATTTCTAGTCTGGAATCGCTGTTAATATCTCCCGCCCTTTGCGCTATCTTGTTGCCTACCAAACGCATGAGTTCCGAGGAACCTTGGCTGCCGAGATTTTGCAAGCGTATCTATCATTTTTTTATAGAATTGTCAATGCGCTATTCGGCGATAATTTTAGCTTTAGCTGCTGCTAGCATGGTGGCTGCATTAATTATTTTGCCATCTTTTGGACGGGTGTTTTTACCGGAGTTTCAGGAGCAAACTTTGGTAAATACTATTCTGCTTTATCCGGGGGTGTCTTTGGAAACAACAGATAGCGCGGCTTTTGCGATCGAAGATGCACTTAAGGATGATAGCAGGTTTGAATACGTGCAAGTGCGATCGGGCAGAGCTCCGGGAGATGCTGATGCTGCGGGAGTCAATTTAGCTCACATTGATATCGGTTTGAGCGAGGAGGGCATGGAACACAGGCCGAAAACTTTGGAGGCGTTGCGGCAGGAATTTGCTAAATTGCCGGGAGTTGCACCAAATATCGGCGGTTTTATTTCTCACCGGATGGATGAGGTTTTATCTGGTGTCAGAAGTCAGATTGCTGTCAAAATCTTTGGCCCGGATTTGGATCAGCTTCGCAGCATCGGTGCAAAAGTTGAAGAGCAAATGAAAACTGTTGAAGGGATTGTAGACTTGCAACTCGAACCGCAGGTGCCAGTGCAACAAATTCAAATTAATTTTAACCGTCAAGCTGCGGGTAGATACGGTTTAAAAATTGGAGAGCTTTCTGAATTAATTGAGACAGCTTTAAACGGCAAAGTTGTTTCTCAAGTTTTGGAAGTGCAGCAAACTTTTGACTTAGTTGTTTGGTTGCAGCCTGAAGCCCGAAATAACTTAGAAACTATTCAGAATTTGTTGGTTGATACTCCAAGCGGTAATAAAATTCCCCTCGCCCAAGTTGCTACTGTCAAATACGGTACTGGCCCCAATACGATTAACCGCGAGAATGTTTCTCGCTTGATTGTGGCGGCGGCTAATGCTAAAGGTAGGGATTTGCGATCGGTTGTGAATGAAATTCAAGCTAAAGTCAAACAAGAGGTGGAGTTGCCTTTTGGCTATTTTATCCAGTACGGCGGTCAATTTGAAGCCGAGCAAAGAGCTTCGCAAAATATTATGATATTTAGTGCGATCTCTTTTCTTGTAATTACAGTATTGATGTACTTGTCCGTCAAGTCAATTCCTTCAACTGCGATGATTATGATTAATTTACCCCTCGGATTAGTGGGAGGAGTAATTTCTGTAGCTTTGACTGGCGGCATCATTTCTGTAGCTTCTTTAGTTGGTTTTGTCACTTTATTTGGCGTTGCCACCCGCAACGGCTTGTTATTAGTAGACAACTACAACACTAAATTTGCCGAGGGAATGCCTTTTAAGGAAGCTATTGTTAAAGGCTCGATGGAACGGCTCAATGCTATTTTGATGACGGCTTCAACTTCAGCTTTAGGTTTAGCACCTTTAGTCTTAGAAGGCGGCCCCGGAAAAGAAATCCTGCAACCTTTGTCAGTAGTAGTTTTAGGAGGATTGTTTACTTCTACTGCCTTGACTCTGTTAGTTTTGCCAGCTTTGTATGCTAAATTTGGGAAAATTTTACGACCTCAACAACCTCAGCCAGTTATTGAAGACGGGAAGGTAGTTAAAGCTGAAATAGCGAACTGATCAACCCTCCTTCACTCCCTCAATCAAAGTGCAAAGTTCCTCGCTATCGGGATTGTCTGAAGCTCGATTTGTCCAAAGTTTTTTATAAGCTTCCAACTCAGCTTTGAACGCACTCATGCGCTGAATTTCCTGCTCAAAGAAATTTATTTTGCGACTTAATAAGTCTTGCACTAGCGGACAAGCTGTTATTCCTTGACGGCGAGAGGTCAAAATTTGCTGAATTTCTTGAAGAGAAAAGTTGAGTCTTTGGGCTTTCTTAATAAATTGCACTTGTCTGGCAGCATCGGCTGTGTAGTAACGATAACCGCTACTGTTGCGTAAGGCAGGTTCCAGTAACCCTAGGCTTTCATAGTATCGCAGGGTGCCTACAGTAACACCAGTTTGCTTGGCTAGTTCTCCTATTTTTAGTAGTTGCTGTTCTAGGGATTCTGTTGCAAATTTTGTCATAGCAGTTCTAGGTAAATTGGCACCCTATCATTATAGCGGTAGCCACTTTTACTTCCACTTTTTTGTGCTGGTTATACTCACCCAATTTGGGCTGATAAAATATTTTATTTTGTCCATAATCCTAGTGACTCAAAAAGCAGCAGTAACTCAGTTTGGAGTTACTGCTGCTTTTTGGGATTTTCTTATTTATCTCCTGCCCCTGCCAATATAAAAACTACTTATATCAGGCGCTATTTCCTATATCTTTTTAAATCACTAAACCTGACTTATTTCACCCAAATTTCATTTTGGTGTGATGATAATAACTCGGCTTTAGTGTTGTTTATTGAGAACGGTTTTTGCACCTGTAGCGCTTTTGTATTTACTCAGAAGCTATATATGAAAATTTAGAAATTAGATGCGTTTACCCTGATTTTGAAGTTGCAAGCTTGTAATTAGGCAAAGAGGGCTTCTGGCTAATTGATAAGCATGATCTCGCGCTCGGATACTAAAATTTCCCGCAGGCAAGCAAGATAGATGACCAGGACTAACTACCGTGTATTTTGAAGGATCTAAATCAATGATTCAACTCTTACAAACAGCGCTGAAATCATCCCTAGCTCGCGATATCACCCAGGCAATTGGACAGGTTCCCATTGTTCGTCTCAATCGCTTGAGCGAACTCTGTCAGCATCACGAATTTTATCTCAAATTAGAATCCTGTAATCCCGGTGGCAGCATTAAAGAGAAAAATGCTGTATGTCTGGTTCAACACGCAGAACGTACCAGGTTACTCGCCCCCGGCGGCACAATTGTTGAATCTAGTTCTGGTAATTTCGGCATTGGTTTAGCAATGATTGGTGCAGCGCGAGGCTATCGCGTGATGATTGTCATCGATGGTAAAACACCGCCCCCGATTCGGCGAATGCTGGCTGCCTATGGAGCAGAATTGGTAGATGTCCCCCTGAGTGCGGCAGATGCCAATGGATCGATGCAAGTTGCGAGGATGAAAAAAGCCAAAGAACTCGCCGAAACCATTCCTGGTGCCTGGTATCCTTGCCAGCACCGCAATCCCGAAAACCCAACTGCCCACGAGCAATTTACTGCTCGCGAAATCGAACAGGCTTTTCCCGTAGCACCAGATGTTATCGTTATTGGCGTTAGTACGGCGGGACAATTGGCGGGAATTAGCCGATATTTTAAACAGCGTCATCCCCAAACTCGAATTGTCGGCGTAGATGTGGCAGGTTCGGCTATTTTTGGCACGCCGTCTCACCCCTATAAAATGACAGGATTGGGGTTATCTTTTGTACCGCCCAATTTTGATCCAATGGCACTGGATGCAGCGTATTCTGTGAACGATCGCATTGCCTTTTCTGTTTGTCATGCCCTGGCACGTCGAGAAGGCTTGTTGTTAGGAGCATCCACAGGCGCTATCGTTGCCGCTGCCCTGGCTTACAGCCAGCAGCATCCCCATCCTCAACGCATGGTACTGTTGAACCCGGATCGGGGCGATCGCTATCTCGAAACAGTCTACAATCCAGAATGGCTGTCCCAACAAGGGATTGAAATCTTAGAACAAAAAGCCCTCACCGCTACAATTAACGCCCTTCAAAGCGTCCCTCTTACCCTCGTGCGACAGCAAGAACCTGCATAAACAATGACCTTAAAGGCTTCTCAAAGTCCGTCTAAAATCGGTCTGCTAGATTTATGGCGGCAATTTATTCCTCTCTCCCTCAGCGATGTGGCAATGGCTTTTGGCGATCCGATGATGACGGCTGCCCTAGCTCATTTACCCGATGCACGGGTGAATTTGGCAGCCGTAGGCATTGCCAAAGCCCTTGCGGTCTTTTTTGAAAGTCCGATTATTATGATTCTGCACGCCTCGAATGCGCTTGCACCGAATGGGCGATCGCGTCGCGCCTTGTGGCGATTTACGCTTTTAGCAGGGGGCGGACTGAGTGCGTTACTGTTGCTGCTGACGCTGCCGTTTATTTTCGCCACGCTGGGAGGGACGCTGTTAGGAATTCCACCCCAATTGCGGCAGACGGTGCAGACTGTGTTGACGTTAATGTTTCTGTGGCCTTTGGCGATCGCGTGGCGGCGTTATTTTCAAGGATTGCTCATCCACACAGGTCATTCTCAGGCGGTTGCCAAAGCTAGCATGGTTCGTTTGTTAATTGTAGCCCTAACGTTATGGGGCGGATTTATGTTGAAAATGTCAGGCGCACTGCTGGCGGGGACTGCTTTGATCGCGGGGGTTCTCTCAGAGGCGCTGGTTGTAACCATTGCGGCGCAGCGACTAGGAGCCACTCGTTCGCCTGGAACAATTGATTCTGAGTTAAAGCTACCCACCAATCTCAAAAGTGTGTGGAATTTCTACTGGCCATTAGGCTCTTCAATGCTGGTAGTCTGGGGTGGACGTGCTGTCCTGGTGGGAATTATTGCCCGCGCCCAAGACGCTAATATTGCATTGGCCGCTTGGCCGGCGGCTTGGGGATTGGTTTTGGTGATTGCCAATGCGACTCGCATGGTGCAGCAGGTGATTATCAAAAATCGAGATCAAGTGAGCGATCGCCAATTAATTGCATTTGCCCTCAGTGTGGGTGGGTTTTGTTCGCTACTGTTGTTTTTAGGTAGTACAACGCCATTTGGGTTGCAGGTTGTGCAAAGTTTTATCGGCAACGATGAAGCCCTGGTTGAGAGTATCCGTCCCGTATTGCTGTTGTGCGCGTTTGTACCCCTTCTGGTGGCGGTGCAAAATGCTACTCAAGGTTTTTTGGTCGGGGCAGGTCAAACCAAAGGTCTGAATTATGCAACTTGGATTGGCACGACTATATTGCTTTTAGTTGCGTTCGGTGCAGTTCAGCTTGGGGCATCGGGTGCAATTGCGGCTGCGAGCGCGATGATTATTTCTTTAACAATAGAAGTATCCTGTCTCGCGTTCAATTTACGCAAACAATTATAGCAACCGCCAAGGCTGTGCCGGACGCAAGGTGTAAGACATCCTCGATCGCATGGAGTAAACCATCAAAATTTTGAGAGATCGCTAATCAGTATTTACTTCTTGGCATCATCATTAGTTTCCCCATCGCCATCGCTTTAATTGTCGATTACAGTTGGCGGGGTTGTCACCCCGCCAGGGTGTTATACTATCTCAGGACTTACTTGTGTGCACACTATATGTAGTGTGCACACAAGCAAGATCGCACTATTCGAGAAGTAGGGTAAAAGAGCAATTAGAAAACTAGCTACCAGATTTGATGTGAGTAAGTATAATTGTTGAACGACTTTTTAGTAGCTGCTGTTCTAAGGATTCTGTTCCCAATTTTTTCATAGCAGTTTTAGGCAAGTTGGAACCCAATCATTATAGTGATAGCCACTTTCAGTTTTGTGTAGTGGTTATAGTTATCCAATTTTTCGATAAAATACTCTATATTGTCAAGAAGAATATTGGAGAAAAAAGCAGCAGTCACTCAAAATTGAGATCGTGCTGCTGTCGGATATTCTCTTGCTTATCCGGCGAAAAATTCGCGATGGAATCTACACGCCGTGGAAAAATAAGGATTATTTATCGCAATTAGCTTGAGGGCAGTCAGGAGTAGGAGTAGTACAGGGGCCGGCGGCAAAGACAACCGCGGCTGTACCTGCTGTCAGGAGAACTGCCGTCAAAGCTGCAAGAGTGAAGCGTTTAGTCTGAGTTGCTTTTATCATGAATTTTTACCTGGGAATCTAGGATCGAAAAGTTTCTTTGGGAAACTATATATAGCATAAACCCTCAAGTCGGCTATAGAGTCAAGGGGGGGGAAGACTAAAAATGATAAAAATATTGAATTTCCGATGTCACAATCCGAATACCTGTAGGAAAATCTGAAGATTTCATCCTGATTTCATTTTTGGGTGTCATATTCTAATCATTGTACCCAAAAAATAAATCGAATGAAAGCGCTCAAGTCAAGCTTAGTTATTCTAGCCAGTGTCGGATTGCTGTTTTTGGGAGCTTGCAGCAAAAGCGACCAAGGAACCGGCCCAAACAGCAGCCCAACATCCGCTCCTGTTGCCTCTCAACCTAATACTTCCAGTCCGGCCGCTTCTCCTGCAGCATCTGCTAAAACAGAACCTCCCAAACCATCTAAAGGAGGTCAAGTTGTCGAGTCTGGACCTTACCACCTAGAACTTTTAACTCTGAAAGAGGATACCGGAACTCACTTAGATCTTTATTTGCAAAAAGGTGATACCCACGAACCGATTCCTAATGCAAAAGTGACGGCACAAGTGCAGTCTCCGAATGGAGAGCAGCAAACGCTGGACTTTAAATACGATGCTGATGGCAAACATTACGCCGTTGTATTTCCAGGCAAAGATGCAGGAAGTTATCCCGTGAAAGTGACTGCGGATATTAACGGAGAAAAAGTTGACGGTCGTTTTACCTTCAGTCAATAGATAGCTGATTTGCTCTGAACGCATAGGAATTTTGCTTCAAGAATTGATGAATTTTGGGGCAGTCATTGTTCATTACTAACAAACAAAGGACAAAAACAAATGAAATCTCTGAAGACTGGTTTAATCGTTGCAGGTACTGCGGGAATGATGTTAGTAGCAACCTATGGCAATGCTACGCAGGTCACAAATGCTGCTAGCAGCCCCGCTGCTAGTCCAAATGCTTCTGGAACAAAACCGTCACTATCACTCAACCCGACTACACAAATAGCTGCAACTCCTAATCATTCTAATTCATCAAAAGGGGGTCAAGTAGTAGAATCAGGCCCTTATCATTTAGAGTTGGTGGTCGAAAAAGAAGCCGATCGAACTCACCTGGATTTCTATTTGCAAAGAGGCGACAACCACCAGACAATACCTAATGCGAAGATAACCGGTCAAATTCAGATGCCCGATCGCACTCAAAAGGATCTTACCTTTACTTATGACCAGAAAGACCAGCACTATACTGCTTTGCTGCCTGGAAAAGCTGCTGGTCAGTATCAGATGAAGATTACTGCTGATATTAAGGGTCAAAAGGTAGACGGTCGATTTACGTTCAATCGTTAGGGATACGGCACTGCCAATAGTTGGCAAATTAAGAGTGAAACCATTAACTATATCGTTTACAGCCGATTGTTCCCCTCTAAATACCCCTTGTTTACAATGCTAAAAGCTTCTAACAGGTGCATCGAATTTGATTTAATCCGAGCTTTTGCTATCGTCAGTGTTGTGATTATTCATGCTGGGTTTTTGTCATTACCCGATCGCAGACTTCTATTTATTGCGATCGATACACTCCAGCTTTTCTGCGTACCTGCATTTTTACTGCTTAGCGGTTTTTTTCTTACCAACAAGCGTGAGAATCAAAATAACCCAACGCTGATATTAAAGAAAAGGCTATCGCGAATTATACCACCCTATCTTTTTTGGTCGGTAGCCTTCTACATTTTAAATAATTTTGGCAACCTCAAACGATTTGATTTACTCGGATTAGTTAGAGATGTGCTGACAGGTTCTGTGCTGCCCCCCTATTATTTTATAGTTGTGATTGTTCAATGCTATTTGTGGTGGTGGATTCTAGTTAAATTAAGATTTTTTGAGTCCCGAAAAGTTTTGGCTTTGGGTTTCACCATTCAAATAGCTTTTACCATAGTCTTTTACTTAGTTGCTTTCAAATACTTACCTTCCATACCTATACCGCTGATAGAGCGCTGGATTTTTAGTTGGATTTTGCCGTTTTCCACTGGTTTAGTTCTTGGCAGTTGCTATGACAACATTCAAGGATACCTTCAGCGCCAAAGAATGCTTATTTTAGCAGCAACTATCTTGTTCTATCTAGCAAGTATTTGGGAATTTTACGTACTCAGTGAAGTGAATTCGGATGCCTGGTTTGCCCGATCGTTTTTTAAACTATCTACTCAAGGATACGCAATTTTGTTCGTACTGTCGATATTGGCATTTTCTCAAAGCATCATACTTCCTAGTAAAGTATCGAAATTAGTCAAAATATTGGCGACTTACTCCTTTCCTATATACCTGCTAGATGTGATGGTAGTAAACTATGCTAATTTAGCGTCTTATAAATTTATGTATTCTCCCGATCCCCTGCTCAAGCTCGGAGTTTTAGTGACGGTAGATTTGCTAGTTTGTTTTGGGATTATTTACCTGTTGCAAAAACTTTTACCCAAGAATTACAGTCAGTACATTCTGGGAATTTAATCTGGATTTACGCCACATCCCTGGGGCAAAGGCGCTGGAAGATGTGGAAAATGGGTTTAACAATTTCATCCAGATTTCATTGCGTAATGTCAATGTGAAGTTAAGGAGAGTTAAATGTGGCTCAATCATTTAAAACATTAAACTTTTCAGGGATCTTTACCTATGAGCGAACACCCACACAATTACCCATCCTATTGCGATACAGTGGTTCAGTGCGCTACTGAATGCGAAAAATGCGCTGAGTTCTGCATCGGAGAAATGCCAGAATGCCGCCGACTCTGCCGAGATTGTGCAAACATCTGCTGGACTTGCGCTAGTTTTATGAGTCGCGGTTCGTGCTTTGCAGAGGTAATCGGTAAAGTCTGTGCGGATATCTGCGAAGCTTGCGCTAGCGAGTGCGAGAAACATCAAAACGAACACTGTCAAAAATGCGCTGAAGCTTGTCGGGGCTGTGCTGCGGAATGTCGCGATATGGCAAGTGCTGCTGCTTAATTAATCACGCTTCGGCAAGGTGGGATTTGTAATACTCACCTTGTCTGGAAACAGTTAGTTCCAATATTCAATAAATTAATTATGAAACTCCAAAATATTGTAGGAACAAATAAGAAGGTGGATGTAAAGGCGATCGCTGCCGATAAAGAGCTCACTCGCCAAATCCAAATTCGTCTCATCGACTTAGGTTTGCTAGACCCTCCAGCCAACGGCATCTTTAGTCCAGTCTCTACTGCGGCTCTCAATCGATTTCACAAGCTGATTCAGTGCACTGATGAACCAGGATTTATCGGAGCAAAAACAGCCGAGAAACTTATTGAAGCCAAGCCATCGGATCTCAAATTTCCACCTCCTGTCCTCAAGATAGTTAATGAGACAGTTCTCAAGGCTAGACCTATCTATGCGTTAAATTTATCAGATGCAGAGAAACAAAAAATTGAAACGGGGAAAGTATTGGAGCTTGTCTCTTATGAAATGGTTCGCGATCACATCCGAGTAGCTTTCCGAAAAGATTCCTTTAAAAATTCTCAAATCTGGTATGTCTATAGGTCGCACGTCCAAATTTTACAAGAAGGAAAGGTAATTTATCCAAAAACTAAGCCTAAGAGCTTTCAACTTGCCAATTTTCCTTACAAGTACCAACTGGATAATTACTATAATCCGACTGGTGCTTGCAATGTCACATCAATGGCAATGTGCTTGCAGTTCCTCAACAAACAGCGCCGGGACAAGATCGGTCAATTTGAGGACGAACTCTACCAATATGCACTCAACAAAGGTTACAGTCGCTGGAACCCCTACGACTTAGCAAAAATTGTCAGAGAGTATGGTGCTCAAGATACCTTTAAAGAGAATGCGACATTTGAGGAAGTTAAAGATTGGTTAGTAGATGGAAACCCAACGGTCATACATGGCTATTTTACTCCTTTCGGTCATATTCTGCCCGTAGTTGGATATGACGAAACTGGCTTGATTGTTCACGATCCTTATGGAGAATGGTTTGCTAGCGGGTATAACAACAACGCCAATGGAGCTTATCTTCACTATTCCTATGATTTAATCCGTCGCGTTTGTATGGCAGATGGAAATTTCTGGGTTCATTTCATTTCCAAGTAAGAGAGTAAAGCGCTTGTTTGCTATTAAAATTCACCTCTCACTGGTTCATATTTCATCTTGATTTCATAATTAGCTGTCAATCTAGTTAATAAGAAGCTAACTCTTCAAATATGAATGTTGAAGTAGGTTGGCGTACTGTACTTAATTCCCTAGAGAGTCAAAACTATGAGAACACTCATTTACGGTGCTGTATTTGCTCTGTCAGCCACAGTTTTAGTTCCTGCTGTCCATGCGAGCACCAGAACAGGCGCCGAGAATTTTCCTCACATTGATAGTGCAGTACAATTTCCGGAAACTAAGGCAAGAATCGTCAGGCATACTTTCCGGCTGCACATTCCTCAAGGAACTAGGGCTATTTCTCAATTAAAAATTAGCGTTCCTGCGGGGTTAACTGTCAGGGATGATATCAGTATATCTGACGATTCAGGTCAAAAAATTGACACTAAGGTTTCTGTCAACAGCAATCAAGTTATACTAACCTTCTCCCAACCTCTTTCTCCCGAAAACACAATCAAAATTACCATGAATAAAGTAATAATTTCTGGAGTTTCTAACGCTTGGATGTACCAACTTACTGCTATATTAGTTGGCGACAATACAGACATTATCCTCGGTATAGCACGGGTTCGTAGCTATCAATAAAAAAATCAGGTGTTACGGCCGATCTTTCATCCTGATTTCATCCATACGTATCAAACTAAGAAATAAGCCAAACGTTAGTTTTCAAGGAGTGCAGTCGTGAAAAAATTAATTAGTATTAGTGCAGCATTTGCCTTAATTCTTACCTCTTCTATCTCCGCAGCAGAAGCAACAGGAATACCGGGAGATTCCCAATCTCCTCACATTGTCGGAGGCCGTTCCTATCCTGACTACCCAACTTGGAGAGCCTTCCACGATTTTGACGTTCACGTTGAGGGAGAAGCCATTTCAGAACTGTCAATTCAGTTGCCATCACTGCGAATCAAGGGTATTGAAGTAAGCAGTCAATCCGGTGAAAAGATTGAGGCAACAACTTCTGTTAAAGGTGGAAAAGCAACGGTAGTTTTCTCCAAACCTGTAGTTGCCGGGACTGTGCTGACAATTTCTATGCTTGAGGTTGAGGCTTCAATCTACCCGCGTAATTATATATACCGCGTTTATGCCAAGAAAGTGGGTCAGAGTTCAGACAGTAAAGTTGGTACGGCCAATATTCAAACTCTCCCGCGTTGGTAAATGCTTGTGAAGGTTGAGTCTTTAAACGACTGACATCTGACCTGGATTTATTTCAGGGCTTTTAAACCAATTAATGCCGAGTCCATTGAGTTAATTATTTGAGGAGCATCGCCATGAAAAAGTTACTTTACGCTGCTGCATTCACCTTTGTGCTAGCATTTAATGCCCCGACTACTCTTGCAGGAGGAGCCATGCGAAATGCTAATGTTTCTCACCTCGTACACAGCGGCGCCCATCCCAATAACGCTCGCTTTCAGGGTGCTACCCATCATTTTGAAGTTCACGTTCAGGGAAAAGCTCTTTCGGCACTTGCAATTGATTTGCCGGATGATGTGAAAATGCGTAGCGGAATTGAGGTCAAAAATCAATCTGGTCAAAAAATCGAGTCTCAAGTTTCTGTTAATAACCGAAAAGCCACAGTAGTTTTCTCCCAACCTGTTTCTCCTGATACCACCATATCAATTGATATGCGGGGCATATACACTCCTGGTTACAGTCGGAATTGGGGCTATGCTATCTCTGGTAAAATGGTGGGAATAAATGCAGAAGTACCACTCGGTACAGTTTTAATTCAAACCTACTAAAGGTAGCTGGCAGTTAGGGATTTTAAATTGCAATTAACTTGAATAAATTCGAGAAAATTGCAATTTAAAATTTGCTCTTACTTAAAGGCTAAAAGCTAAAAAAGTCTGAAGAGTGCTATCTTTTGTTGCTCAATTTTTAAAAAGATTTACTGCTATAAATTAGAGTTATGCCCTGACCAATTAGCTATTAACACTTTAACACTTACCAATTACCACTTAGGAAGATGAATCAAAATAAACTATTTAATCGGACTCGCTGGAAATTAGCCATTTCCTATGCAGCAGTAATGGGTTTGATTTTAAGCTTGTTGGGATTTGGTGTATATAAGGCGATCGCCCACGCTCACTGGGTAGCCCTAGACCGGGAATTAGAATCGGTAGCGGGAACGCTACATGACAGCCTAGAACTCAAATTGCAGCAGCCCGGACGCTTAGAGCCAATAGTAAACGAACTTTTGCCCAACCTCCGCCTCATTGGAGTTAACGGCATTAAAGAACAGTTGCCAAGCCGCCATACTTTAAGCGCTATCAACCAAAGCTATTACTATATCCGTTTATTTGATAAGTCAGGAAATTTGATTGCTACAGCAGGCGCTTATCCCGAAAAATTGCCACCGACATTTAACTCGCAAAACTGGCAAACAATCACTGACAGCACAGGCAATATTTATCACCAAATTTCAGTATCGCTGCACACTCAAAATCAGGAAAATTGGGGATATTTTCAAGTGGGGCGGAGCTTGCAAGACTTCAACGATTATCTCAGTACAGTCAGATTAGTTTTAAAGTTGGGATTGCCTACTGCGTTAATCTTGGTAGGCTTTTCTAGTTGGTGGCTGGCAGGATTGGCAATGAAACCAATTTATGCTTCCTACCGACAAATTCAACAGTTTACAGCGGATGCCGCTCACGAACTACGAACGCCTTTAGCGGCATCCCAAGCGACAGTAGAATCCGGGCTGTTGATGTCTGAATTGGATGAAAAAGAAGCGCGGGAAATTTTGCGAACTGTAGAGCGCCAAAACCGCCGATTGACTCAGTTAGTGGCTGATTTGTTGCTGTTGGCGCGGATGGATAATCAACCGATACCCGATCGCCCTCAATTGTGTTGTTTAAATGACTTGGTTAGCGATTTAGTCGAGGAATTGGCAGCAATGGCGATCGCCAGAGAGGTAGCGCTAACATCGGAATTGCCGGTGCATCAGCCATTGACTGTTATTGGTGATTCTAACCAGCTTTATCGCTTAGTTTTTAATTTAATTGTCAATGCCATTCAATACACTTCACCTGGTGGCAAAGTAACTGTTATTTTAGAGAAAAGTGACCATTTAGTTGTGATTCATGTCCAAGATACAGGGTGTGGGATTGCAGCAGAAGATCAAAAGCAAATTTTTGACCGGTTCTATCGAGTTAACAGTTCACGCGATCGCGTTACTGGCGGCTCGGGATTGGGATTGGCGATAGCGCAAGCTATAGCCTTAGCACATGGCGGTAGCCTGACTGTGCAAAGTAAATTGGGTACGGGTAGCATTTTCACACTGCGATTTCGAGAAAGAAATGCGGCGTTGATGAATGATGCCATGAATCATGGAGTAATCGGCACATCCTAGAACTTGGGCGTTGGGCGCTGCACATTTATGGTATGATGGACAAATATACTTAACTAACTAGGGCTTGCTGAATAAGTGGTTGAAGTAAACACTGTATGGATTTTCGGACGAAGAAAGGTAGTAATGGTGCAAGAAAAACAGGTGAAATAGATCACAAGCCGTGCATTACCATCTGCGAGCATATACATAAAAGCGGCACTTTATCTTCTCCCACCCTTGGAGTTTGAGCTAGCCTACGCATACAAAGGGCTTTTTCCAACTCGACCACACATGATTTTTTAGGATCGAGGGCTTGTGCAATCATCTTTGATAAGTCGCTTCTTTAATCCTATGTTTTTAAGCAGGGTTTTCTTCCCCTTCTTCTTTCCATTATCACTCTCTTTCCTGGATCATAGAATTTGTTGGTAACACGATGATATTATACAGGGTTTAAAAAACCTTATTCGTAGCAATATTAGCCATTCCCTTTTGTTTAATATTTTAATTCAAGCCGATCTTGAAACTCAACATTTGCATCTGACTGCTTACAACTTAGAATTCGGAATGCAAATGAATTTTGATGCAAATGTCAATCAACCTAGAAAGCTTACCCTCCCGGCACCCATACTTGCTTCTTAAATTCGGCAAATTTTTGCTAACGGCAGCTTCCCCTTATAATAATCGCTTCCAGGTCAAGGAGAGCTTTCACTCTCCATCTCTAACTGATACACCCGCAAACTCGGATGTTCGCCAATCAGTCGCCAGCCATATCCTTCAACCGTTGGGGTAGGTCGCACTCCCTGGCGGTACAGGAATATCGGCTCATTTCTCATCAATGCGGTGAATATCTCCCGCTCTCTGTCTTTGCCATCATCCCAAATCAGGTGAGCTTTGCCGAAGTACCCCGCACCCATCAAACTGGCGAACAGCCATTCCATGAGAGCTTGCTGCTGTTCCTGGGTTAGCGGGGATTCACCGTAGCTATCGATTATGGGAAGCTCGGATTTGGGTTTGAGCGAGGCGAGGAGGGCGGTGACGAGGTTGAGGTACTTTTTCATCCGTAGTAGAGAGGCGTAGACCAAATATTATGCACTGGCGCAACAAATTGGAAAAAGTCTCGCACCAACTCAATACCTAGTCACAATTATATCAAACTGATAACAGTGGCTGTTGAGAAATTCAGGTAATCTTGGAATTAGATGAGCAAAATCGGGAAATTGTTCACCACAGATTTTCTTAGTAATTCGATGCTGATGAGGGTTTATTTCGCTAAATTTCGGAAAACCTCGGATTCACCTTGCCCATCTATTCGATCGATTCTTAGCTATTCACATCACATATCGAGCCGTATCCTCACGAAATCACGGCAGTTTATCAAGAAATGCTACCACCTCAGTTTTTGTGCTTTTTACGGACAGGCAATCCAGGGACAAGGAAAATCATGATGACCAGATTGTCAATTTGTAGCTTTGTCTAATTGTTCTTAGTGGTCGCTTAGGACTCACTGGCAATGACAGTTTTATTGAATATAAAATGCTTTTCGTTGGTTGTAAGTATGAAATACAATTAATTGACTAAAAGCTACTTAAATGCTATTAACGTAGTCCTTCGCTTTTGGACGATGATGTTTTTTCTCCATAACTATGACTATCTCTCATCAATCACATCTAAATCTAATGAGCAAAATAGCCACAATAACTAAAAATCACATCGAATGGTTTAAGGAACCGAAGGACTGCTTTTTCTACTATGGCAGCAACTGGTGTCCGGGTTGGGCGATGGCGCTACGCGCCACGCAAGCTACGGTAAAATTGAACTTCCGTTGGCGCAGCCCTCGCAGAGGATCGTTCCTCAATGTTTCTTTTACCTTATCCGAGATGCTTCCGGTGACTGTCATTGGCTTCCTGCTAACAAAGCTTCTTGTCATGGGGAAGGTCAAAGTCATCTGTTTGACAGTAGTTATAGCAATCCTAAATCATTTGTGAATTCTTACTTCCTCCCCGCGGGTTCGGGGAGGGTTGGAGTGGGGTAAAAAATTTACGACTCATTTAGGATTGCTATAGTGGAATTTATCTTAAGAAGAATCTCTAACTTGGGTAGGGAGATTGCTGGAATTGGGCCACAGTTGGAGTGGATGTGTTGCCGTAGAAGTGGGACACTCGTAACTTTACGAGCTCGGGCTCAATTTCGGGGTCGAAGCTGCCCTCGCGGCTGTTAATCAAATCGGCCCAGGGCAGGCTTTGAGTTTCGGCTTGCAATTTTTTCACTAAGTCTTCGACGCGGCCTATCGGTCTGGCGGGGACGCCGGCCACTATATCGCCCTCGGCGACATCTTTGGTGACGACGGCACCGGCGGCGACGATCGCATTTGGGCCGATAGTGACGTTGCGAAGGACGATCGCATTTAAGCCGATAAATACGTTGTCCCGGATGTCTATCTTGCCTACGGCATCTAGTTTAACGTTGTAAGCCCGGTCAAGCATGGCGATCGAGCCATCGTGGCCGAGCACGGTACAAGATGAGAAGTGAACATTGTTGCCGATGCGGACGTAGGCGGGATCTCCAAAGACGGTATTTGGCCAGATGCTGCAATTTTCGCCGATCGCGTACAAGTTGCCGTGGCGGCGGAGAAATTCTGTGTATTCTTTGGCACAGGGATTACAGAATTGGATGTAAAGGCCACGGAACTTGCCGTAACGCATGGCAAGATGGCGGATAATTTTTTGCAATGTTGATCTAAGCATTTTCCTGGTTTTTGGTAGATTGAAGAATCTTGGCAGGAATACCAACAGCAGTTTGACCGGCTGGAATGTCTGATAAAACTACAGCATTGGCACCGATATTTACGTCATCTCCCAAGTTTACTTCTCCGAGGATTTTTGCACCAGCGCCGACGTTAACCCGATCGCCCAATTGAGGGGATTCTAGCGGTTTGTCCAAATAGCGGTTTCCCAACGTTACACCTTGGCGGATAATGCAATCGTCGCCAATTTTACAATATCCGTGAATAATAATAGCGTTTTGATGTTCAATCACGACGCGACGACCGAGCTTCACAGTGTAAGGCAAGTCTATCCCGTAAGTATTGCGGACTTTTCGGTACAGCGATCGATAAAGAATGCTCAAGGGAGCCCGTAGCAGCTTGGGTTCAACTTTCATTCTCCAGACACCGAAGCGTTGAACTGCTACGGCGCGAAATCCCGGTTTTGTCCAATCTCGACCATGAGCAATCCAGTCTTCTTTAATTTGCTGCCACAGTCCCAGGCCGGGGTCTTCTACTTCATTTTCACTTGTGATTAAGTTTTGCTCAGTTACCATAAGCTCTAATTCACACTATTTCTTGTTTACTCTATTGTTAGATGCCGACGATATTAATGGGTCTATAGCAATCCTTGCAGGAGTCGTAAATTTTTTACCCCACCCCAACCCTCCCTGAACCCGCTTGCTCGGGAGTAAGAAATTCACAAATGATTTAGGATTGCTATATATGGTCAATTCCTTTGATTGGCTTAAAATCAAGAAATTCAAGCCTATCTCCTGAAATTTCCTGCACTTTCTAGCGACTAATAGCGTTGCACCAGTTCGCTACTGGTTTTTCTTATGCTCAAGTTTGTTGTGTGTTTAGCTTACTATTTTGTTGACCCGCTACAGAAAATGGTTAAATTGTTTTCTTAGGTGACAGAAAAAGTGATAAATGGGTAAGCAATTTTGAAAAAGCATAGTTTTTTGATACTCAAAACAGTGCAAATACTAAAACAACATTTTTAAACAATAATTCTGTAGCTTGCTGATTTTTTGCTGATTCTATATTTGTTATTGCCGTTTTCTGGTCAGAACCCCCTTAGTCAAATTTATTTTTTGTTCCTATCTTATTTGTAAACAAAGGTCAAGTTTTTGCCGTCAAAAAGAGAAATAAAATTGAGATGATATACTAAAAAAATAATTTATAGCTCGATACCAAGCTCGATTACCACCATGACAATAACAGCAGGATTCGCAACAAAAATGCTGCGGGCAACACTCGCTGACTACAACTTTTGGCCCCAATCTGAAAGCGATTCACCGCTTTCAATTAAAAGAGCTAAACTGCCCTTGGATGAAGCAGCAATCCTCAGCAGAGATGCTTCAATGCGGAGAGCTGCAATCAAGGCGATGAATCCCCTCGCTCCTAGTTACAAAGCTCCGGCGACACGACGCATTGAATACAAAACTTTAGATGAGCTGTTTCAACCTTTGATCAGAAACTCTTTGACAGAGTTAGTAGGGATGGCAACCCAAAGTTTGGCGATGGAAGAGCCTGTTTTACCAGAGACAGTATTTAGCATTTTGATGCCGATCGAACAGGTTGAATATCTAACTGAGCTTTACCAAACATTCACTCAGTTGCAAAATACTAAAGTCATCATGGTTCACGACGATGACGGTGACAACACAAGCCCTGATGCTTACACCACTCTGATGATTGCTGGAGAATCAGTGGAATCAGAAGTTATCCTGGCTCAGGCTCTGCTGATTCAAACCTGATAAGCGCCAAAGTTCTTTCTCTCTCTTGTTTTTAATCTCTTCTCTGGTAGTGACTACAGAGAAGAGATTAATTCTCGTGTATTCACAAATTAAATAAATAATCATGGCAATTAGAATCACCGCCCCAAATCAGCCAAGTATTCAAGTAAACTCTTTGCCTTATTCCTTACCTGTTACTGCGATCGCAGACAGTAACACAAATACTGACGTTCGATTTAAACTAAACGGTACAGTTGTCGGCACAGACGCCACAGCAACCAATGTCGGCACGACGGCTGCGCCTCAATATCAATTTGGGATGAGTATTACAATTAATACTGCGGGGAATCATTTAATTGAAGTTGAGGATATTACTGGAACAGCTCCTGTCACAGTTCGATCGACCGCTCAAATAAATTTTGAAGTTAAGCTAAATACTCCAACAATTGCGCTACGAAATCCTATTCTTTATTCAGGGCAAACTGTAGTAGTTGCTGATGTAGAATATCCGCCAACCAACTCTTTTGTCCGCTTCACTCTCAACGGCTCAATTATCAAAGAATCTCCTTGGGTTCCATTCGAGACAGCTATCACACAAAATGGAACTCTACGCGCTGATTTGATGGTTGGCACGAGTGTTGTTGCGACCGCTTCTCGTGAGGTTTCTCTTATTCCTCCAGAGCCGGCAATCGTTGGGCCACAAGGTCCGATCGGCTTAACCGGCCCGGCTGGTCCGATCGGACCTCAAGGCGTTCCCGGCGAAAAAGGCGATCGCGGTGATGTTGGTCAGCCAGGAACTCCCGGCGCAACAGGCGCTCAAGGAGCAACTGGAGCTGCTGGTAGTCCTGGCGCTCAAGGAATTCAGGGAATTCAGGGAAATCCTGGTGCTAATGGTGCAGATGGTATGCCCGGTGCTCCAGGTACACCCGGTGCGATCGGTCCTGCAGGTGCTGCCGGCCCGCAAGGTATTAAAGGTGATCCAGGAAATCCCGGCGCGGATGGTCAACCCGGTGCAGCAGGTGCGATCGGGCCGTCTGGTGAAACAGGAGCACCAGGTCAGAAAGGCGATCAAGGAATTGCCGGTGCTGCTGGGGCGACTGGTGCGATCGGTCCGATCGGCCCGAAAGGTGATCAAGGAAATCCCGGTGTTGAAGGCGTAGCAGGTTCTCCCGGTGTAGCCGGTGAAAAAGGCGAACCAGGCAATCAAGGAATTCAAGGAATTCAAGGTTTGACGGGCCCGGCTGGTAGTCCAGGGCCTCAAGGAAATCCAGGCATTCAAGGTGAACCGGGCGAACGTGGTTTACCGGGAACTCCCGGTGCAACTGGTGCTGAAGGTTTACAGGGTCAGCCTGGGATTGCCGGCCCGCAAGGCGAGAAAGGCGATATTGGTAATCCAGGCATCCCTGGCGTTCCCGGTGAGAAAGGCGATCGAGGCGATCAAGGTCTAGTTGGCGCTACTGGCTCTCAAGGAAATCCAGGCTTAACCGGCCCACAAGGCAGTCCCGGAATTCAAGGTGAACGTGGCGATCAAGGAATTCCCGGTGATATTGGCGCAACCGGCCCGGCAGGTTTAACCGGCCCGCAAGGCGCTCCCGGCATAAAAGGCGATCGAGGTGATCAAGGCATTCCCGGCACAGTCGGCCCTGCTGGTGATCAAGGTTTAACCGGCCCGCAGGGTGCTAAAGGCGATCGCGGTGATCAAGGTTTAGTTGGTGAAGCTGGCGCAACGGGCCCGATCGGTCTAACCGGCCCTCAAGGTTCTAAAGGTGATCGGGGCGATCAAGGTATCGCTGGCGATCTCGGCCCTGTTGGTCCGATCGGTTTGACTGGCCCGCAAGGTTCTAAAGGCGATCGTGGCGATCAAGGAATTCCCGGCGACATGGGCGCGACTGGTCCGACCGGTTTGACCGGCCCGCAAGGTCAAAAAGGCGATCGAGGTGATCAAGGAATTGCTGGCGATATGGGCGCTACTGGCGCTACAGGTTCGATCGGCTTAACCGGCCCCGCAGGTCAAAAAGGCGATCGCGGTGATCAAGGAATTCCCGGCGATATGGGTTCGCAAGGTTTGCAAGGTAATCCCGGCAGTCCTGGTGAACGTGGAGAGCAAGGGATTCAAGGCACACCGGGTGATATCGGCCCGACTGGTCAAATGGGGCCGGCTGGTGCAATAGGGCCACAAGGTGGAACAGGGCCACAAGGTCCTCAAGGACGACCCGGCTTGATTTGGCGTGGAAATTGGAGCCCAACATTCCAATACGCCATGTTTGATGCTGTTGCCTATAACGGAAGCAGTTATATTGCCACCGGCCCGAGTTTGAATAATCCACCGCCGTCGATGTTCTGGACTTTGGGAGCTAAACAAGGCGATCAAGGTTTGCAAGGACTTCCGGGAGCTAAAGGTGACACTGGAGCGATCGGCCCAACTGGTTCAACTGGCGCTGCCGGAATTCAAGGTGCAACTGGTCCCGCTGGAGTACAAGGGCCTCAAGGTTTGAAAGGTGATACTGGTTCACCAGGTGCAACTGGAGCGCAAGGTGCAACTGGTGCGATTGGTGCAACTGGAGCGCAAGGAAATCCAGGTGTCGCTGGTGCAACTGGTGCGATCGGTCCTAAAGGTGATATTGGCGCAACTGGTGCGACTGGTGCTCAAGGAATCAAAGGTGACACAGGAGCGCAAGGAATTGCTGGCGCTGCGGGTGCAACTGGTGCGACTGGTGCCACTGGTGCGATCGGTCCTAGAGGTCTTGTGGGTGCAACTGGTGCGACTGGCCCTCAAGGAGCTACTGGCGCAGCGGGAGCCACTGGTTCTCAAGGAATTCAAGGTGTTGCTGGCCCTGTTGGTCCGACAGGTGCGAAAGGTGACACGGGAGCAACTGGACCAGCGGGAACAGCAGATATTGTTTGGTCAGCGCCAATTTCTTTGCCTTTGTCGTGGAACGTAACAGGCAATGTAACCTATCAAACCTGTGGCAAATTAGTTCGACTTAACGTAGATGTGCTTATCCAATACGCCAACATTTCCGGCATGATTATCTGTGGAAATATGCCAGCTACTGTCTTTAACACCTGGTTCCATTCCACAGCACTGATTTTCAAGCCTGACTTAACAATTGCTGCTACTGGTCAATGGGGATTGATGAGATTCCAACCAAATAACCGAGAGATTGCTCTTATGTTTGACAAAATCGTGAACGAACAAATCCGATGCGTCAGCAATTTCATCATGGCGGTTAACTAATTTCATCGTTCTGTAGTTTCATAGCTCTGTTTTCTGATAAAGCAGGGCTGTGAAGCTAAACTCTTCAATTACCACAAAAATTAAAATGCTTCCACAATTACCAAACACTTACAGTCCCGCAAAGGAATATCCTACAGGTTTCTGGTTTAGCAGTCCTAAGCTCAACGGAATTAGGTGTGTTTATCACAGATTTGGTGCAATAAAGGGATTAAGAAGCCAGACTTTGACTACGCGATTCGTTGGTATCGATCGGCTTGAGTTAGCTTGTCAAGGTATCTGTGATGCTAACAATCTCTCCTTTATGGATGGTGAGTTATTTATTGCCGGCAAAACACTGGATGAACTTACGGTATTGGTACGCGATCGAACCAACTATGACCTTGCTGATAAGTTTGGTATCGAGTTTAGAGTTTCTGCTGTTGTTGAAACAACAAATCCTAATCTGACAGGGCATCAAATGATTACTTTGATGCGACAAAACATCCCATCAATGGGAATGGTGAGTTTTATACCTCAAGAATTGATTCGCAGTACACCGCTCGGCGTTCTTGACGAATATACGAAGATAGTGAATTCTGGTGTTTCTGATGAAATATTTCTAAGAAATCCTGATTCAGTTTATTCAGAAGTGCGATCTGACAACTATTTGAAAGTGAAGGCTATAACAAGCGGAATCTTTACTGTTGTTGGATTTACTCAAAATCCTGTAGTAAATTTCGTAAGTTATATGTCAGTTGAAGGCATGGTGAATGGAGTTAATAAAATTACTCGTGTTTACGGCTTAAACGATGAAGAGGAACAGGATCTCTGGATGAATAGAGATTCCTATATGGGTAAACAAGTCCAAATCGTTTATATGGGGCTAAGTGCTACAGGGAATTTACGAACCCCTGCTTTGGGTCGATTCGTTTAAGGAAAAAGTTTGAATGATGTTGCCACAATTAGCCAATACTTACAGCCCAACAAAAAACTATGGCGTAACAGAATGGTTTAGCAGCCCTAAACTCGATGGAGTCCGTTGCTTATATGAAAATATGACCAGTGGATTGAGAAGCCGATCGGGATTGACTCGATATTCAGGACTGACTGAGATTGAGGAAATGTGTGAGAGTATCCGATCGACTAATAATCTGTCTTTTATAGATGGTGAGTTATATATCCCTGAAACTCCTTTTGATGTTATCTCAGGAATTGTCCGCAGCAGAAAAACTGTAGAAGCTGTAGTAGCAAATAAACAGAGAGTTCAGTTTCGGATATTTGCGATCGGGTTCAATCAATTCCGAACGATGCAGACAGTTCATGAAGTAGATCAACTCAAGCAAATCTTCCCGGCAATGGGAAAAATTAGCTACGTCCATCAAAAACTGATTCAAAATAATGCTTTGGTAATCCAAGCTGAAGCTGAGTTGATAAAAAGCTCTGGACTCTCAGACGAAGGCATAATGCTGCGGAATCCAAACTCTGTCTACGCTGGGGTTCGATCGAACAATCTCCTAAAAGTCAAAAACTTTGTAAAGAACAATTTTACGGTGATTGGCTTTACCAAAGGTAGTGGCAAATATCTAAAGTCTCTGGGTAACGTACTGATTCGGGGAATGATTGACGGTCGAACCATCAATAGTAAAGTGGGAACAGGATTTACTGACTTGGAGCGATCGACAATCTGGGCTAACCAAGCTGATTATTTAGGCAGAACAGTTGAAGTCGTTTATCTCGGCGTTACTGCTACAGGTTCTTTACGGCATCCAATATTTTCGGCATTTGTCTGAGCCAAAATAGAGCCACAAAAAAGCTTGAGTAGTGTACATCTACTCAAGCTTTTTTGTGTCTGACTCAAAACTATTTGACGACTCCAACCAGCTCTGGAGCTTTCCTCGCTAATATCCAGCCAGTAGTTGGCGAGTAAACCGGGGTGTTAGCGGTAACTCCCCAACCTAGTAACTCATTTGTTGGTACTTCAACGAACGAGCCATCAGGGGCTTTGATTTGCCAGATTTGCTGAGAAAAACTTTGGGTCTTTTGCTCTAGCAGTTCGGCAGGAATAGGAGGAGGTTGAATTGTTCCAGCTTGAGCAACAGGAGCAACAGCAGCGACAGATTGAGCAGTAGATTCAGCAGCAGCGGAGGGCTGTGGTTGGCTTGGATCTGGCTGAACTAAAGTCAAAAAGGATTTGCTGAAAGTGAGCTTAGGTCTGCGAGAAGCCTTAAAAGTAGTAGGTTCTCCAGTTCGTGGGTTGCGCCCTTCACGCGCAGCGCGATCGGTAGCTTTCAAAATCCCTAACCCTTCCAACGGTAGTTTTTCACCGTTGCGGAGAGTGAGCGACATGAAGGCTACTGCTGAATCCCATACCGCGTTAACGGTACTTTCAGAAAATCCAGTTGAAGCTTTTACGTGGTCAGTTAAGGCAGACATAACTAATGTGCTCGACAAGACTAATGAATATTTTAATTATGCACCATCAAATGATTAATTTGGTGGTAGACCAAAATCTTCAGGGGTATAAAGTCCTGCTGGGAACTTGCCTTCTAAGAAGTCGATCTGTTCTTGAGAGAGCGTTCGATTATAGAGCCGAACTGTTTTCGTGATTATCTGTCCACTTTCCTCCATATATTTGCCGTTGGTATAACAGCGCATCTCGCGAGTTTCACCGATCGCAACTTTACTTTGGTACTCTTTCGGTATCCATCCAAGCGGAAAGTACCCGACATTTCTGGTACTTTCAGGGAAGCTCATATCAACGCCAAGTTCCATCCGTGCTGCCACTTCTCCCGCAGCAGGCTTCATTCGCTGAACAATCCGAATCAGAACATTTTGCCCTTTCCATTCACCTTTACTCCACACATTGGGTTCTTGCTTGTGAACGTTGTAGGCATTGAAATAAGGTAAGGTGTCGGGATTATCTTGCAAATCTGTCACGATTTCGTCCCTGAATAAGTTGAAGACTAATGACCCGGTACTTAAATCAGTAGCATGGGTATGAACTGCTCTCCAGTAAGCAGCAGCCCAACTTTTTGCGCTGAAAGCCTCGCCGTTGGGATCGGCTAATTGTTCAAGAGCAGAGTTTTTGAGAGCTTGATATTTTGCCGATACCTCACGGATTTTGGTAGTGTCACCATCGTTTTGCTTTTTCCATTCGATCGCAACCTTCATCTCGTCCGCGTATCCTTTGCGTTGCTCAAAAGCAAAATCTAACTGCTTTTGATCGACTACAACACCCACAAAGAGTGCATTTTCAAAGGAGTTGATGTTGATGTTGGTTTCCAGTTGAGCTGGTCGCCAGTAGCTGTTAACCACTCTGACCAGGCGGGAGATAGTATCGATCGAATCCGGGGCAACTCCACAAGCTCGGGTTACATAAACCGCATCATCTTTAAAATCTTTGAGCCAAGGGATTTTAGCCGCGTCTCCCAGAGTATTGAGATATTCGGTAACAGCTTGCAAACCCTTGTCGTTGTTAGGATATGCCGATTTGAGCGAATCCACAGCGATTTGCAATTCCTGACTGAGGAAGTCGATAATTGCCATTTCTTTGGGAGCGGTCTGCATCCCACCGGGAGGAATCATCAGGACTATTCCTTCAGCTCCCGCACCCCGCGCCCGACCGAGAAGTGAAGCCACAATCCCGGTGCTGTCATTCATGCTGTTAATCGCGACTTGTTGCAAAGTTCCGGTCAGCGCCATTTTCGGAAGCTTGTCAACGGAGGGAGGTGTAGCAAAGTTGTCGATCGCATCTCTCAGAGCTTGATACTCGTAAGAAGCAATGAGCTGAACAAAATCGCCGTCAAAGTCTCTGCCCAAATTCAGCATGAGTTTTGTCGAAGCTGCCATCAATCCATGACCTCTGGCATAAGTGCCTTCATGACGGTTGATCCAGAGTTGACAATCTCCCCAGTGGCGCATCGGGTTACAGAAAACGATGTACTCGCCTTCGTCCATCCCCGGTGCACAGAAAACTTTTTCCGTAAAAGTGGTTACGTTGTTTTCATCCGTGCTTTCGTACTTTTGGAAATACTCATCAGGTTGAGACATCAGTGACCAGAAACGAACTCCGGCTGCTTTGGCTAAGTTGAGCCAAACTGCGCGAAGTCTTTCTGCTACCTTGCCTGTGATATAGGGATGGAGTAACAGTCTGCCTTTTATGTCATATTTGATAATTTCCATTGCGGTGTTAACATATTCAGCTTCGGACTGAATACTATCGCCTTGTTCGCGCTCTTGCTCTGCTTCTACTTGATGGATTCTCAACTCTGTCGCCAAAGCTTGAATCGAGTTAGTAGCTGCTGCTAGTTTTTCACATTTTGCTCGAAGCCGGGTAATAATTCTATCTTCTTCCAGGGTTTCAAATTTAAACCATTGAAATAGCATCCAGCCCGCTTTTGCTGTGCGTGTTTCTGCTTCAAATACCAGCCCGCACAACAATTTACCGTTATAGTTTCCGAGTGCTGGTTTTTTGCCTTTGAGCGAACTCCAGGGAATCACCAAATCATAGCCTGACTCATCTAACAGAGGATTATAGGCGATCGTCCCTTTTGCTACCCATTGTTTAAATGATGCTATCCGAAATTGAATAGGAACATCAGCATCAATTTCATTAGGGTCAAACTCTACTGTTCCTGCACCAAGAATCTCCATAAATTCTCTGGAAGCTTTGGCGTGACTGTCTCCGCTGTTCCAGTGTCTACGATTTGTTGGATCATCTTGGGGATTTCCTTGAGCATCACGCCGAGTATCATCAACAATCACATAATTGAATTCTCGTCCAATTAAGTGTTTGCATCCAGTGTGCATAATACTGCCATAAATAATTCGTTTCCATTGTTCCGTCGTTGCATCTCCATAATAATCTTTGCCGATCGGAGCTAAATTGAATGTAAACCTACCATGATTGCGAGAGTTGCTTGCTAAATCCAATTGATATCGATCGGTTACATCAACAACAAATGGATTTAATAATGCAGCATTTTTGGTATCTTCTGGGATTTCGCCAATACAAAATCTATCTTTCCCAACATCTTTGTGTAACCCTGAAAGCAGGGTATTTCGCAAAGTAACTTTGGGAGTATTTGACCACTGTTTTGCAACACAGTCCCACACTGACCAAACAGCAGTTGTTGCTACTTTTGCCAGTGTTTCGTCTGCGCCGTACCAGTCATAGGTAAGTTCATAGTTTGTTGGCATCTGATTAAATAAAGTCCATAAAGTTGAGTCTACCTGTTGCTATTCTAGCAACTTTGTCTGCCCCTAATAATGCTAGAATTTCTTCTTGTCCAGTAACTTGAATGGGATTATCAGGATTGGTTAAATTATAGCAAATAGCAAATTCATTTTTTGGATCTACCCCGAGTCCTATAATTTGGCTCATAGCAAGTTTGGCATTGTTTCGCATATCTCTAGCGGAGGCTTTGAATTGTTCCAATATCTCGATCGCATTAGTATCGTACATGGAAGCTACTCTCAGATTAAATCGGTTGGGATTATCAGCTAAATCTCCAAAAACGTAGAGAGTTTTCGCTAAGGCAGTTTTATTCCGCATGGCTAAAATGATAATAATTGAAACGATTAAAATTGGACCAGCCATTGCTAACAGAAACATCCAGGCAGTAACATTCATATTCGTCGTACCAAAAACAGTCATCAACAAAGCTTCGTTAGCTTTCAAGGCAGAAGCAGCAAAGAATCTTAGTGCTTGAGCTCCAGCGCTGCCCGAAACTTTGAGTACGATCGAAGTGACAGAATGAGTAAGCGCTGAAATTAAACTGGCTGGCATTCCAATCAGATTCATACAATTGGTCAAAAACCAGCTTGCTATGCTGGAAATTATGCCTGCGGTAATCCCTACAGTCGCCAAAGCACCGCTAACAGCAACGATCGGTGCTACGACTGGGACAATAATCAAAGCGCTGGCATTTACTTTGATACTTCGGATTGACAAGATTCGATCGTTATAAATTGAGTTGATCTCATAATTGGTATGAGCTGTTACTGTTCCACCTCCAGTTCCTGTATCTGTGATTGTTCCTGTGGGAGGAGTTCTTACAATTCTAGGAGAAGGAATAGGTGCGTCACCCATAGCAACCAAACTTCTAGCCACATTGTTGTATCTAGCTCTGGTTCTTCTTCTTTCATCCAATCTCAAACGCTGATCCTGTAATTCCCGGTAATATTGATCTCTTAATCTTCTGGCTTCTTCCTGCATTTGAAGCTTTTTTTGATTGATTGATGACCAAGCCTCATCCATCGCGTAATCAATTTTTACTCCTGTTTTGGACAGTTCTGGCAAATTTAAGCTGCTGTTAAAAGCATTTATGACATCGCCATAGATACCTTTCTCTGTACTGGTAGAAGTTAGTGCAGCCAACGCTCTTTCACCAGCACCCGCTAAATTGTCATAAAGTTTGCTGTTGTAAGCTCTGTTTATACCGTGGGATGTTTCCAGAAATGCGGTTCCGCATTGACCTATCAACATAGGGAATGCCAAGACATTTTGTGATGACTGAAGCCAACTCAGGATAGCTTTTCCGCCTGGATGAGCTAATAATCCTTGAGTTAGTGGTTGTTCCATCAGCCATTGCTGGGGAGCATCCATTATCTTTTTGACTTCACTAACCCCTGTCAACGATTGAAAGTTTGCCCAGACATCGGTTATTGCATCAGTAGTAGGCATAAGAATTGTGATTTTAAGGATAACCAATATTGTAGTTCAAATCACACTGTTAATGCCTACTACTGCCTTCAGATTAGGAAAATTATGCTTCAAGAATTGGATTACTTTAAACTTTCCTCTCTCGATACTCGATCGCACTCAGTCAGTTCAGGAGTGGAGTTTCGGGGTAGCCAGATCCATGTCACCTCGTGAACTTTTACTAATTCATCAACTTTTTTCCACAAATCTTGATTAACATTACGCTTCCAGTTTTTCGTCATAGTATGGACGACGTAAGTAGAATCGGAAAACAGGGTAACTTTGCATGACTTCTTGAGAGCTGTCAACCCTTCGATCGCTGCTGTCAGTTCCATGCGATTGTTAGTAGTGGTTGCATCAGCTTTACCACTAATCATTTTCTTCTTAGTTTTCCCTGGAATAGTGAGTAATGCAGCCCAACCACCGGGTCCCGGATTTCCTGCACAAGCACCATCACAATGAATATTAACCACACTTTTTGTTTCAGTTACTGTTGCTGTCATTGACTTAATAAAATGAACATCAAAAGCTAAAAGCGAAGCTACCTGAACCCTTAATTCTTGCTATAATATAACAAATGATTGAGAGTTTTTATGTCAGATAACACAGATTTGTTGAAAGAAAATGCGCGTTTAGTCGTGGTTAATTCAGAATTGTTGATTGAGAATTCTGACTTGTTGACGCAGAATAGTGAGTTAACAAGTTACAATACGGAACTGATAATAGAAAGTTTGAGGGTACAAGCAGAAAATCTGAGACTAACTACGCGGTTGGAGCAAATGAACTACTTAGCGAAAGCAATGTATCAGGATTTCAAACTCGATCGACCTAATGGACGTTTGACTGAAAATAACAGAGAATCATTAGAGCTGGAAAGTGGCGGAACGATCTATCTGGTTCAGTATGTCGATCGGAATGGAAAATCGTACATATCAACAGAAGGTCTAACACCAGAAGGTGATATATCCCCTAAGCTTTATTACTTCGGGTACGCTGTGTTTTTCATGGTAGAAGAATTGGTGCGACAAGGGTTTAGTAGTCTGCCTGAGAGATTTTCCAAGTTGTTCGATCGAAACCCAAAGTTTATGAATTATGTCGTCAAAGAGTTCGATCGAGTGATGGCAATGGATTATCTATAAGCCCATTTAAGAAGTTCAGAAGCGGTCAAAGAACAGAAAATCTGATGTTTGGTTGAAGAAAAAGCTATCTGGGCTTCACGGACTAAGCGATTGATATCCGCCATAAGTAGAGAATCAAGCTGGTTCTGGTTCATGAAATCAGCAATGTAAGCAGACATTAGGTAGGTATTCGCCAGAATTGGTTTTTTAGGTTCTTCTTCCAGCATTAAAATTTCAGTTGCTGATGTACCGATGACAAAAACCCCATTAGCAAAGTCAGGATGTTTGGATTTAGTGCTAAAAGTTTTCCACTTTCTAGGAGCTTCGACTTTATCCAGTACAGAATCTGAAGAATGATTACAGTAATCTGCAACCAATGCAGCTACGAAAGTCTTAACAATGATTTCGTTGCTGTGTTTATAACTGTAACTGCTATTTTCTAGAATTCTTCTGGCAGAAACGGCTACACTCCACGCTTCTACTACATGGGAATGAATAGATACTACTCTCAGTTCTACTTCCTTGTTTCGTAGCTTGCGGGCGCGTAGCGCATCGATAGCTAAGTAAACAGCATGACCGTCGATACCGTCTAACTGGGCAATAAAACATCGCACAATCAGCCTACGACCACAATTCATGTCCAGAAACAAATTTCGTTTGTTTTTGTTTTTGCTTTTGATTTTGTTTTTCGTTTTTTGTTTTCATGATTCTGAATCTAAAGTTAAGGTTACTTATGAGCGATCGTACCATTAAAAAACGCTTTGAAAAACACGTTATTAGCAAAGATAATTGCTGGCTAACAGATTTGTGGTGTAATGACAAGGGTTATCCTAAAATTAGTTTGAACAAGAAGAGGATAAATGCTTCTCGTGTAAGTTTTCAACTATACAAGGGGGAAATTCCTGAAGGTATATTCGTATGTCATAAATGCGATAACCCATCTTGTGTAAATCCTGAGCATTTATTCCTCGGCACTCATAAAGAAAATATGAGAGATATGGTAGAAAAAGGACGCTCTAATAAAGGTTCTAAAAACCCTCAGTCTAAACTAACCGAAAAAGAAGTGTTTCAAATCAAAGCTTTGCTACTTGAAACTAACTTAACGGTTGAAAGAATCAGTATATTATTTGAGGTTTCTCGACGAACGATCGGATACATCAAACAAAACAATATCTGGAAACACGTTAATTGTGTTGCTAATAGCAGTTTTAGTAACACCAGCACCGATCGAAACAAAAACAATAACAGAAACAATAACAGAAACGGTAACAGACAGAAATCTTTAGAATGGGAACAATTGAGTTTATTTGACTAATCTGTTACTAAAGCAATCCCAGAATTTGCAGATGTCGATAAACTAGAATTTCTTCAATGCCGACTTGCCGACCGATGGCCTTCATTGATAGACCTTCGGCTCTGAGCGATGGCGTTCCGCCCCGCAAGCTACGAATGCGTTCTCTCAGAGCTTGAATTTCTTCAACAGATTGAGTAACTGGTTCTACTTGCTTAGGATGTAGATTCCAGGCTCTGATGCTGCGCTGTACCATTGCTGCTGTCGTGTTGGTATGTTTGGCTATCTGGGAATAAGACAGCCCTTGACGGTACAAACGGATTTGCTCTTCTACATTGCTCATCTCTTTGCAACAATTACTAATGTTGAGGAAGTAAAGAAGCGAGGAACTGGAGACGCATTAAGGGCACAGTAGCTTGGGGGACGCAGATCGACAGACCTGCTAAGTTGATTGCTTCTGCCCTACCGGGAGTTCTGCGCTCTACTCCCGGTTCTGCTGGCGGGGGATTCATTCTCCACCAGTGGTCATAATGCAATCCAGCCAGGTAGTCGGGATTCCGAGCATCCAAAGGCAGAGTTCGGGATTCAGCTTCTGGGTAGCTGGTAAACGATTTTGCAATTTCAATTTGGTTTCTAAGGTGTTTTGTCCAGCCCTCCCACCCTTGCCGTTGCTCAATGCCAAGGTTGTTGGTGTGGGCAATGACAAACACTCTTTGTCTCTCGTGTGGCGCACCGCACTCCGACGCGCTGATAACTTCAACTTCTGTTTGATAATGAGCCATTCTGAATCCGGCAAGGATTGTTCGTAGCCCTCGATCGATGAGTCCTGCTGGATTTTCCACCAAAACAAAACTTGGTCTACCGAGTATGATGCAGCGGAGTGCTTGGAACCATAAACTTGATTCAACATGAACGAGTCCGGTTTTGGTTCCGGCTCTTGATGTGCCTCGGCAGGGGAATGAGACGAAAAAGACATCGGCTTTATTTTTGATTGGTAGGTAGTTACAGATATCGGAATGGATTGGGATTCCTGGGAAGTGCGTTCTAAGAACTTGTTGGGAGTAAGGATTGTTTTCTACGAATTCGATCGTCTCTAATTTAATCTGAGAGTTTTTGTTAACTAAACTACTGCCTAGTTCCCAAGCTCCTATTCCGGCAAATAAATCAACGCATTCTAGTTTCATGTTAGTGACTTTATTTTAATTTTATCACTTTCACTTCGTGTTTGGGAAGCAGTTATTAACCAACAACTATGACTAATCTGACTAAAATTGTAATGATTTCTGGCAGTCGTTCTATCAAAGATATCAGTGCTGGATTACCATCAATCGATCGAATAATGCAGCTAAACTTTTCCATAATTGTTGGTGAGGCGGGAGGCGTAGACAAGCTAGTCCAAGAATATCTACGTCGATCGAATTACCTCAACGTTAAGGTTTACTTTGCTTTGTGGGACGGTAACGCAAAACCGAGAAACACCACAGGATATGAAACGGTGGGAGTTGCAGGAAGCTATGTCAATCGAGATATAGCAATGTGCTCAATTTGCGATTACGGTTTGGCTCTCTGGGATGGCAACAGTCGGGGAACTAAAGAGAATATCGATCGAACTGGAAAGAAAACTAAAATAATCAGAATTGGAGGTAGTTGAGGTTACGGGTAAGGTCGCTTTGCGATAAGAAAGTGACCTATACGCAGTTTATCAAGCAGAATTATGTCAGAAATTCACATCAATTCCATCAGCCTTTTTCCCTACGATGTCAATAGACGCGAGAAAACCTATTTCGATCGAAACGGCAAACCTGTTGACAAAGACCTTCTCAAAGGTCATTACTGTGTTGGTTATGAAGGCAAAAACGTTGCATTATTTACTTGGTCAAGAAAACAGAGCAAAGAATTAACTAACATAGCAACGTTCTTTGAAGGTAGCACGGCAGAAGAAAAACGCCAAATTCTGTGGAATAAAATTGAAACTCAAACAGTTAATAGACACATTATCCGGTTCTGTGAAAAAGTTAGAGATGAGCCTTTATTCCTTTGGTATGTCAGCCATTACGACTTACCCACAGCTCAGTTCATTAAGCGTTTTCTAGAGTGGTATTGGTCAGCCTATCCAGTGATAGAACAGTGATAGAAGAAAGAGAAAACTGTTATACTCTAGCTATTTAGTTAGAGTATAACCCTAATGTTAGAAACAGAATCTCCCGATAAATCAGCATTGAAAGTAACAGACATAGCGCCCAAGTATGGAGAGAACTATAAAACTGGGTACATAGGATTTCTCAACAAAGGAGCGGACGTAACATCGATCGGCATCGCTTATTTTACGGGCTGGGATATGATAAGCGATATCCATGTAACTCATACCTTGATTGTCGCTGGCGAGGATCAATGTATCGAAGCAGATATGGCAAATAACACAGTCAAAGTTTGCACATTAAGCAAATACTTCAATGATCCTAACTGTCAAATCTTCTTCCGCAAACCCATATTTTTCAACGATGCCGTAGGTTATGCGATCGCACACAAAGCCAGTCTCGAAGTCGGCAAACAATACGATTTCGGCGCAATCTTGACCCAAGGACTCTCAGGAACTTTCCCTGGACGGATGCTCGATCGACTGCTGACTGGAAAGTTGGAGGAACTGTTAGGCAATCTGCTTAATCATCCTGATAAATGGATTTGCAGCGAACTTGTTGCCTACGCCTTGGATGAGCAGTTATTCTACCGAGATAAAGGCATCCTGAAGCGTCCTAACTCTACCATCAGTCCTCAAGAGCTTTTTCAGGATACCGATATCTTTGCTCCCTGGAAACATTCTTCACCTTCAACAACAGTTACAGAAACAGTTATAGAAACTGTTACCGTAACAAAAACAGTAACAGAAACAGAAACAGATTCAGGAACAGACTTAATCTGTAAGTAAGAATAGCTGAGGCTGAGATTAACAGTTAAAACGCTTTGCGGTAAGGACGTGAGTTTTGCCCACGTTCTACCCGTGAAGGAGTTTTGACATGAGTTTAGTTACAGTTACAGCAACAGGAAAGAAGGTAGTTGCGCCGATTTGCCATCCACACCAGTCTCAGTTTGATTTGCCAGCTAGCCAGAATTTGGTTTGGCGAGGCGGTGTCTATGTTTGCGTAGATGGTAGGAAGGAATATTCTTTCTCGTGCCAGCTCCCGTTATGTCAGAACGGCGATCGCATCCAGGTAGGTAGCGTTTATTTGACCGTCTGCGGGGTAGCTACAGTTAAGTCGATCGTCCCTTCAGTTACTGTTGCTCAATATTTTGATTATATTGTCGAAACTGAACAAGCAACTGACGAAAAACTTTTATCCTGGGAATTCGATCGGGCTGTCTAACTTTTAAGTCATGCTCATGTGACGGTCATGTCATGCTCATGTGACCGTCATGTCCGCTACAGGTACAGGTGAGAAGTGAAGTGAAGAAAGAGAAAGAGAAATAAAAATACTTCGTTTTGGGGAGATGATGTTACTCCCAAAACGAAGTATGGAAAACCCATCATTATTTACCTGGATTGTAAAAACCAATTATCCAGATGCCGATTTCTGGCTAATAAATAAAGGCAGCAAAGAGAAGTTAGGAGAACCAGTGAAGGAATTTCAACCTTACCTCACAGGCATCAAATGTCCCGCCTTAATTCTTCCAGCTTACGGTTTCTATATGTGTCTGTATCTGCATCAGAAAGGAATCTGGCAAGCGCATTCGCACGGTGTAATCAATCTTAAACATCTACGCATCAAGTATATCAAACAGGTTTTCCAAGAAATTGCTACAGACCACAGACTGCAACATGAAGCCCGTTATAAATCCTTTGTTCCATCTCCCCTTGTCAGAACAGAAATAGACACAGACACAGACACAGACACCGAACTAGAAGAACTAGAACTAGAAGAATTAGAACTAGAAAGGGAAGAGTTGTATGCTGTGATGTAAAAGTCTACATTCAAGATAAGTAGGAATTATTTATCTTGAATGTAGTGATGATTTGCCTTCAAACACTCAGAAGCTTTTTGGAGTTCGATCGCCAGATAGCTAATATGTAAGGGTTGTATAGCAGGACAGGCGTTACATATTTCTGTCGCTAACTGAAGCGGGTTGGAGCCAGAATATTTGGTAACAGTTTCACCGATCGGACTCTGTTGCAAAACTTCTATTTGACCATTGACAAGTTCAATTAAGAAAGTACCTGCTGGATCAGAATAATCCTTGTTCTTGCAAATTTGGGCATATTGGTTAGCAATTAGTTGATCAGCACTTTCCCAAGTATTATCGTACAAATGAGCTGACTGACTCAACGTGATTAACGGGCCCATTTTCAAATCATAGTTCGTAGCTTGCGGGTGCGTAGCACATCGCCTAGCAATTTCATCTCGAATATGTTGCTGTAGGGCGCGCAATCCCATAGCATTTGCCGGCCATGCTCCAAACACATCATTACTGCGGAACGTACCAGTCAGCGATATTTCCTTATCCACAACACGCAGCCAAATGTGATTCAAGCACGGACTGCCCTCATGCTCATGGTCAGAAGATCCGTCAGGTCTAGCAGATAGGTTGCCGTTACCGGAATCCCAAAGGTTGATTACCCCACTGGCCGCGTCGATTTCCTTGATGAGTTTATAGATCACTTGCTCGACTTGATCGCGTCCGAACCACGATCGCATTCTTTGACCGTAGCTATATTTAATGCCTTCTCTGTAAGGGGCATCTTCAAGCATCTGAGGTATGTACTCGGACAGAAATTCTCTGTCGAGCGGTAGATAATTCGGCTGCGGGAAGAAGAAATCAGCAGGTTCATCCGTCACCACAGCCATCAAATCTATCAGCTCTTGCCATTGACCATCGTAGCCAGTTGGTCGCAGCACACCCGTCGTCTTGATGCGGTGGATCATTTTTACCCATGTTTCGGCAATCGTCTTTCCTTCGATTCTGTGTCCGTAGCGCTGACCTGGCAGAACTGTTGGTATGGTTTCGATCAGCGGAAAGGTTACAGCTTCGCCCCAGGGTTCGATCGGTAACTTAGAAAATTCTTTGATCAGTGTTACTGCCTCAAGAATACTGATTGCTTCCTTACACTCGATCGACTCTCGTAGTTGCTGCAACACTTTTTCGGGAATTTCTTTATCAATATATCCTGGCACCGCAGAATTTATTACCCAACATTCTTTCCCCGTCGCACTCTTCCCTTTTTTAAAACCTTTACGAAAAAACTCTCTTAAGCATCTTACTGCACCTGAATTCTCATCTTGCTTTGTAGCATTTACAATTACCAGCTACCTAACGTGAGGATTGTACAGTAAGTTTCTGATTAAAAAGTTGATTCCACTTATCGACGAATATAACTGCCCAATTACAGCAAATTGGTTTGACTCTACCTTTTTCCCGATCGCACTTTTATCTACCCATCCGCTAACTACTGCCGTTTGTTCATTTCCTAAGATTAGTTGATTTGGTTTGTACAGCGGTACATATTTAAACATTTCTTTCTCAACCATTGACTAAAATATGATTAACTCAATACCAATAGAATAACTCAGTTTTTAGCTCAATGCAAATGCAATATTCCCATTGCTTCGCTGTAAAGTATTGATTACTTAATGATGAAATTCTCACAATGGAAAGAATCAATTTTGGTGGAATTCAAACTGAGGTTTTAGTGTTATCTCCACACCACGGCTGTTTTATTTTCCTGCTATCCGATCGACTCGCTGTCAAGGGTGTTTACACAAGGCGATTTACTTGGGATGAAACAACGGACAATCTGAAAGGTTTTCTCTCAGACAAATTTGTCTTGTATGTAGGGGCGCATACCTATGATGAAGCTGAACTTATCAAAGCCAAAATTATCGAAGCTGGCGGAACTCCCAATCAGGATGTCTCTTCTGCAAAACTTGTCCGTGGCTATTCCTACCAGGTGAGAGCGATCGGGCTGCCACCTGAATATCTTCTACATACTTTACAACATTTTCCTCATCCTCATCCTCATCCTCATCCTTATCCTCATTCTACTTAGCTAGAAACAAACATCAGAAACACTAACAATCACAGAAACGGAATTGAAAACTGTTACTAAGATTGTTAGTGTTTTGCTTCGCTATGAAGTGTTGAGTTAGTTAGTAAGGAATCTTAGTCATGGAAAAAGTAAATTTTGCAGGTGTTGAAGGTGAACTTATCGAAACATCACCACACGGAAGTTACGTGGTAGTAAGATTGAGCGATCGAATCACGATTGTCGGCACAACCAATAATCAATTCAATTGGGAAGAAATGCCGGATGCTGCTTCAGGATTTGAATCTTTCATCACGTACATAGGTGTAAAATCGACAACTGAGGCTACTAAATATCTAGCCGTTGTAGCTAAAGTTGGCGGTTACACAATCAAGAAAGAAGGAGAAGCCAGAAAAGCCAAGCGGATTAAAGATTTCCCGTTTGAAATTAAAGTACGTGGCTTAAGTCCTGAGTTTGTTGCTGAAGTAATTCGTTGTAAGCAAAAGTAGCTAACTGTTTTAGTTTCTCCTCAGTAATTGAGTGAGGAGAAACTAACATAAACCTAATTCAATCCATGAGCAAGTGAAATGACTGACACAACTGACAAAATAGTTTACGACTTAATTCAACGATTTGAAATTGTTGACGGTGTACCTAAATTGATATCTAGCCAAATCCACAGCATCGAAGGCGGAACAAATTTGTTTTCGATCGCAGAGTGTTGGATGGCGAAGAATACCAAATTAGAACGATTCAACAAACAGCAATACGTTGCTTACAAAAAGAAAGGCGAGAAAAGATATCAACTGGTGTTAACTCCTAGAGCTAGTTTTCTTCAGGTATCGTTTGCACCTTCTAGTCTTAGTGGCAAAATTCACTTTGAAACTGAATCTGATTTGCTCTTTCCTTACGCACTCAGGGTAGCGATCGATAACAAAGAAACTCTCATCCAGCTTCTCAATGACCTTTTCTATACCAGTAACAAGAGGACAGAAACATGATGCAAATAGATACACAAACTGAAACTGATCAGGAAACTCTACGCCTGCGTGATGCGTTCCGGGTGCTCGCATGGGAGGTTTGTGAAACAAATCCTCAGATTCGTGAAGATTTAAATCTGCGTCACAGTAGATTCTACAGTCGCTGGAAAAAGAGCAACATTCGATCGATGGATTTGACTCAACTTACTCAATTAGCAGCAGAAAGAGGTTTCTCGATCGAACAACTGTTAACTATCAGAGAATGCTACTACTCCATTGCACAACCTTATCCTGATACTTTTGCTGATGATTAACTGTTGACCTACAACTAAATTGATGATGGTTAGTTTATCTTTCCATCATCAATTTATCATCAATCGATCGATAGTTAGAGCTAAAGCAAAGACAAGTCCAGTAGTTTTTCTGTTAGGGTCGCTTTGCGATAGGGAGTTGAGATAGGTTTTCTGTTTTTCTCATCGTTAACGGAAGAAAGAACCCCAGTAGTTTTTCTGTTAGGGTCGCTTCGCGATGGGGAGTTGAGAGAGGTTTTCTGCCTGTTTCTAGATTTACTGTAGTTTACACCAAAGGATTCCATCATGGCTATTGTTTTTATGTCCAAGACTGCCAAAAAGCGTAGTTTGTTACTTGATGCACTTCGCATTCTTGCTTGGGAAGAGTACAAATCCACCAACAAAGAAACACTCAAGAATCTGCAATATGGCGGTTATTCTGTGTTTGAGGCAGAGTGGAAAGAAGAAAAACTTCATAACAACACTTATGAAGAACTTCTCGCTTTCGCCAAAAGTTTAGAGTTTACCGAGGTAGAATTGTTGAGCATTCGATCGACCTATTATTCTAAGAAGTCGGGGTCGGCTACTCCTAGTTCTACAGCTAGTCCTAGTCCTACTCAGAAAGTCAACGATTCATCGGTTCCGGTTTCTGCTCCTGTTCCGGTTTCTGCTCCTGTTCCTGAAGAAGAATTTGATATTGGTGATCTGTTTTAGCGTGAGTTAATTCATCAGCCAATGGTAAGATTAAGTTAAATATTTTGGGTTCGATTCGATCGAAAGTATTTAACTTAATCATCGGTGAATGAAGAAGCAATGGTGAGGTTAAGCATTTTGTATGGCTTCGCCTTGAGGGATTGAGTTAGATTTTCTGTACTTTACTTAGAGGTTTATCATGACTATCAATATCTTGACCAAATCTGAAAAAGAAGCATCCAATTTGAGAGATGCAATTCGTATCCTGGCTTGGTCACAGTTCAAAGCTGAGAATGATACCGATCTCAAAGGTTTGGATTTGTATGAGGTTTTCAAGCGTGACTGGGAAGGTTACAAGATTCATACAATGGTTCTGCCGGAAATCCATAAGTTCGTTGCTGACCTTGGATATACGACAGAAGAATTGATGCAGATTCGCAGTGAATATTATGCCAACAAGAAAGAGTACAACAACAATAGGACTGATGAGTTCTAAAGTTAGTTAGTACCGATCGATACCAAAGAAAAGCCTCAATATCCGTCATGGGTGTTGGGGCTTTCAAATTAAGAGAAAGAGAAAGAGCAAGGTGAATGTTTTTAGTGAGGGCGCTTCGCGATGAGGGAGTGAGCTGTATTTCTAGCAGCTCACTAACCACTTATCTAGGTATTTCTCATGGCAACTTTAACTGAAACTTTGGTATCTATCGCTATTGCTGGTGAATTGGCAGTTCTCGGCTTGTTAGGCGGTACTGGTTTGATTGGTTATGCAAAAGTCACAGCAGCCCATGTCCAGTTAATTCAGACAGCGAAGCAAAGCAGATATGACGCAATTGTTAATTATGGTCAAGTAAGAAGCGTTGCAGTTTTCACAGGCGAGAAAGCAACAATCGCAGAGTGTTTAGGTGGAGTTTGTGGAGAGAAAATCTCCTTGCCCAGCGGAGTCAATATCAAGTCAACCTTTAGAGGTATTGATGCGAAAGTTGCAGGCAAAGCAGGCAGCAATGTAGCAACCTTGATTAGTTGGAGTAGCGAAACCAACAGCGGAATTGGTGGCAGTTTTGGTCAGCATGGAACAATCACATTCAGCCATCCCTGGACCAGAAAGAAGTTTTGTTTAGTTAGAGGCGGAGCTTTGGGCAATCAAGGCGAAGTCGTCATCAAAACTGACAAGGATTGTAGATAGAAATGTACAACTACAACAAGAAAATCTCTAGCACAAGCTAGAGATTTTTTTTTAGACCCACGTAAATATTACTCATCAACCCAAAATCATGAACAAGAAAATCGTCGCTTTAGCAGTTTTAATTGTCGCTGGTTTCGTTTCCTGTAATCAATTCATGAAACCAAAACCCACAGAAGAAATTTCCGCAGCTCCAGTCATCAAAGCATTGCCTCAAGATCCATCGCTTCAGGTTTATTTCAATCAATCTCAGACTTCTAGCTACACAGAGCCATATCGTCAGGTCACTCGTCCAGGTCATGATTTGGAACAGCTCATGGTCTATTCCATCAACAGTGCTCGCGAGAGTGTCGATGTCGCAGTTCAAGAACTTCGCTTGCCTCGGATAGCGCAAGCTCTAGCGCATCGCCATCGCTCAGGTATCAAAGTTCGGTTGATTATCGAAAATCTGTACAATCGTCCTGTCGCTCTTTCTCCCTCACAGGTGAAAGCGTTACCCAAGCGAGAGCGCGATCGCTATGCAGAACTCGTTCACCTGGCAGATACCGATAAAGATGGTTCTCTCTCCGATACCGAAATCTCCAGCGGTGATGCTCTGGCGATCGTTCGTGAAGCAGGAATCCCGATGATTGATGATACCGCTGACGGTAGCAAAGGCAGCGGATTGATGCACCACAAGTTCATTGTCATTGATGGCAAAACTCTCATCGTCACTTCAGCGAATTTCACGACCAGCGATATTCACGGCGATTTCAAGAGTGCCGAAAGTCGGGGCAATCCCAACAATCTGCTGAAAATGCAAAGCCCGGAGCTGGCAAAAGTTTTCAGTGAAGAGTTCAGTCAGATGTGGGGAGACGGCCCTGGCGGAAAGCCAGACAGCAAGTTTGGTGTCAAGAAAGCGATTCGTCCGTTAGCTAGCGGGGCGCGAAGCGCCATCGCCAGAGTTTCTGTTGGCGGTGCAACAGTCTCCGTTCAGTTCTCGCCGGCGACAAGCAAAACTCCCTGGCAGCAGACACCGAATGGATTAATCGATCGGACTTTAGCCAGTTCATCCAAATCTGTCAATCTGGCGCTGTTCGTCTTTTCTGCCCAGCAGTTGGCAGACACACTGGGTAGAAAATCCCAGACTGGAGTTAGTATCAGAGCTTTGGTTGATTCGAGTTTCGTTTATCGTCCCTACAGCGAAGCGATGGACATGATGGGCGCTAGCCTACTCGAAGGTTGCAAATTGGAAGTCGAAAACCGTCCCTGGAGTCAGCCACTGGCGACAGTTGGGATGCCGAAACTTCCTCTAGGCGATCGACTGCACCACAAGTTCGGTGTTGTTGATGGAACCAAAGTCATCACCGGTTCTCACAACTGGACTGAAGCCGCCAACCGAGCGAATGATGAAACTTTGTTGGTGATTGAAAGTGCCACGGTCGGCGCTCACTTCGAGCAAGAGTTCGTAGCTTGCGGGGCGCGTAGCGCCATCGAGTCTATCAAGGCGCAATTCTGGGTCTGCCCCAGCGCATCAAGCAGAAAATGGATTCGCGCAAATCTGAATGCAAATAGAAGAATCTCCAGCCCTCGCTGGAGATTTTTTTTTAAAGCGATCCACAATCCCCAACAGCGCTTCGCGTTAAGGATTTGATTTGTCCTATCTGGAATCAACCATGCTGCACCTCAAAAAGTATTTTTCTGTTCAGGAACAACACAATCTCGTTGACATGACCCGAAATATAGCCAAAGTCAATGGCGGTATGACAATCCCTGTCATGCCATCTGGTCAAAGTTTTAACTGTAGCCAAACCAGTTGCGGGAAAGTTGGCTGGCTGTCCGATCGCAAAGGCTATCGTTATTCACCCATCAATCCAGTAAATAATCAGCCCTTCGCAGCAATGCCGACAGAGTTGATAGAGATTGCTCAAAGTTTAGCCAATTTAGTTGGTGAGTTTCATTATGAGCCTGAAACCTGTTTAATCAACTTTTATCCAGCTAATGGCAAAAGTAAGTTAGGTTTGCATCAAGATAATACGGAGCAGAACCTCAAACCCTGCATCATTTCAATATCTCTCGGTGACGATTGCAGTTTTGTTGTCGGGAGCAACCGCAGTCGGAAAGATCCACTCGACGCCATTCTCTTACGATCGGGCGATGTCCTTATCCTCCACGGTGACAGCCGTTTAGCCTATCACGGAGTCCAAAGAATCCTCCCCAAAACTTCAAAGTTACTGAAGAATAACGGCAGATTAAACTTGACAATTCGACAAGTTTATTAGCCAATAGCCAAAGTCAAGAAAATTAGTAATGCTTCGCCATGAGTTGTTGATTCTTTTTCAGTCAACAACTCATGGCAGCAACAAAAATTTTTGGATTAGCTCAGCACGTCAATCGAAAACTTACTCGCGACACTGAGTATGATTTTCCGCAATCTTTTGAGCCACAACAATACAACACAGCGATGATTACCGGGCATCGCTACATCACTAACAGTTACAGGGTCGAAGTTGACAAACTGATCATGATGGCAGTTAACCAAGGTGTCAAAAAGTTTTTTACTGGCATGGCGCTTGGCACGGATCAAGTAGCTGCTGAAATCTTCATTTACCATAAGCTGAAATGGACAGCGGTAATTCCTTGCGCTGACCAAGATAGTTTGTGGAAACCTCGTCAGCAAAGTCATTACAAGAAGTTGCTGGCACAAGCAACTGAGCAAATTTGCCTTTACAAGAATTACAGTCCCGGTGTCATGCAGGCTCGGAATGCTTGGATGGTGAAACGATCGGATCTCTGTTTAGCTGTTTTCAGTGGCGATCCTCATAATCGGGGCGGAGGAACTGCTACTACTTTCAAAATGGCTAGAGATAAGAATTTGCTCATTTATCAGTACGTTCCCGCCGAACGTAAGTATCTCATCATTCAACCTACTCATAAACAGTTAACCCTGTTTTAGCTGTCTTTCATCCGTCTCCCCCTTCTCAAGGGGGATATCTTACCAACCATAAACTTTACCGGAAACTGAACATGACCAAGAAAGCAAGCAAGAAAGTAAAAGTAGTGATGGCTCATCTCCACTCTCGGATTGCCAGACTTGCCAAGGGTGCGATCGAACGGGGAGACATTACCAGTTGCGATCGCATCTCCGACAGCTCCTATTTGATCAAGCGCATTGACAAAACCGATCGACCACAGACAACCAAATATACTACTGTCGCTGCTGCTAGTCTCCTTCATCTGCTCAATTCCTACGCTAAAGCTAATCTCCCAGAAACAGTAGCAGAAACAAAAACAGTTTAGAAACATTCAGAAACAGAAACAGAAACAGAATATTGCTTCGCTGTAAGTGAGTGATGTTCCGTTTCTGTTTCTGGATGCAACAACAAACTTGGTCAGAAAAAGACATCGACTATCTTTCAAGGATTGAAAAGATACTAGATGTTGATGCGATCGTACAAACGCTTAAATCTCGCTGCATCTGCGACTGTCAGATGTACCACGATTCTGATGTCAAATTAGCTTTTGTCCGTTGGTTTCAATCCAGAATCGAACACATGAGCAACGATATTTACAATGTCGTTGATGCTGATGATAAGGTTTTTCAACTTAATCTAACTTTCTCTTGAATGGAAAGATAAAGGCAAAAAAAAGTACCTCATTTATGGCTTCGCCTTGAGGTACTGATTTTTTCTCTATTGCGAACACTAGCAAAGAAGGTAACAATATGTCGTCCATCACATCTTCAACTACTCTAGCACAAATTGTTTCAGAAATTCAATCGCAAAAACCCGACAGATCTAATTTGTTTGGTAAGCCCTCGGATCAGATGCTTCTCGAAGCGATCGGCAAACTAATCAATCTGGATGAAATCGTTGAACGGCTTCAGGCACTGGATCATTATCAGTGCAGTTTATTCACGGCTGACGAAGTTAAGTTTGCCTTCCTCAAATGGATTGAGAATCATCTTGAGTCGATCGAACTTCAACCTGAATGGTTCCTCAACAAGGATTTCAAGCATTTCGATCGACATCTGCCATTTGATGAACTGCAAGAAGCGGTTGAACAAGAGTTTGATGTTGAAGCCGTTTATGAAGAAATCGGCGCTGCTCATGAAGCTGGATTGTTTGATAATTCTAGTCTTGAAGATCAGTTTACTGGTACTGCACAACAAGCAGCAGCCGATGCTTTAAGTTGGTAGCTAAATAGTCAACGAAAAAGCGGTTAGCGTAGGACTAACCGCTTTTGAATTCAGTTTCAGGTATTTTCCACACAACAATTCTATCATGGAACATCTCAAAAGACTTGCCGAGATTCGCAATCAAATTGAAAGGTTGAAAGTTGAAGCTGAAGCGATCGAACCTGATGCTATTCTTGAAGCTTTCGAGATTATTGAGTCTAAGAAAGCTCGCAAAAACGTAGTCTTTAACGATGACAATGCCAAAATCGTTATCCAACTTCGCACTCGCTACGATAACGAAAATCTTAGTGTCGCTCGACTTGATGAGGATATCAGCCGTGAATACGATAATTTATGTCGATCGAATGCAATCCCTATCGAAAACAGTCAAGCTTACATTAATGATTTGAAAGAAATGCTTGCTGAAGCAGAAACAAAACATGAAGCGCTTCTCAGTTCTCCGTACTTAGAAACGTTAGAGAAACAGCGGGCAATCGCACTCAATAAAACTGAACATAAAGTGCCAGCATTAGCCGTTTATGTTCACTACCTAAAGCGTTAAAATAAACCTAAAGCGATTGTACTCTCTTATTGTGCTTCGCTTTAGGATGTTGATTTCAACAACTATTTTCTACAATGACAATAATCACTGTCAATCAATCCAGTTTTCAGGTAGAGCCATTTCTTCGTTACAAAGAAAATCGAGTTAAAGGACACTTCACTTTAGAAGGTTTAGAATTTCCATCGCTCAATATGGCGATCGTCAAAATCAATCCCCGAATCTTAAAGATTAATTCTGTACTTGGTGTGCTGCCAGTAACAGAAGTCTGGGGATTTGTTATCAATGATTCTGGCGGAACTCTCTCAACTTTCGTCACTGCACAGAGAGAATTTCCCTCGATCGAACCTGACAAAATCTATGAATTCGACTTTCTCCCGTTTAAGTCTCCGCTAGGGAAAGGCTTCATGTTAAACACTTTTCCTCGTAATCTGAACAATGACCATGAGAAATTCGGACTAGAAATAGCTAACGATATCCTCACTTCTGCAATAGATTACTGCCGTGATGAAAGATTGGATGCTATTACCTTAACTTAGTCATTTTGATTGCTGTCAGCCGTAGCTTGCGGGCGCGTAGCGCATCGCCCACAGCAATCAAAATTTACGGTAAAGTTGATAGATAAAGCCAAGGCAAATGTATTGCTTCGCTTTTAAGTCTTGAGTTTCTTTCAAAGGAACTTAAACAGAAACAAAAACAGAAACAGAACAGAAACAAACTTCAAACTTAACCAGAAACAAAATCATGCAAAACCCAATGGTTATCGACGGATTCGCTTTTCGTATTCCCACAATTCCCAGCCGTTACAGAGCGAATTGCTCCAAGGAATTCGGGATGTTTGTCACTGGCGAAACTAAAGGAATGAACAGCAGTAAAGCTGAGAAAGCTGGCTTGACCCGTGGTGAATTTGTTGAGATGGCAATTTGCGCGATCGCACAGAAAACGCTAAGTTTCAAACCTCACTATGAAAATGAACAGTTTACCGAAGTTTGGGGAATCCCAGTCGCCGGGGGAATGAAGACTCATTTTCATGAAAAATGCTCTGAGCTAAGTACCTTTCTCATTCACCGTCAATCTCAGGACAAGATGAAAGGCTTAGTTGAAACTTTTGGACGTGAAGCATTCAATTCTTGGGTTGAAGAAGGTATGGAAGGCGACCCCAATGAATATGCACTCCGAAAAGCATCAGAAGCTTATTTCTCCAACATCTTCCGGTTCGAGATGGTGCAAAGTGAAGGCAATTATGGCCCTTACTTCTACTTAGCCGTCACGACTCGTCCGCTCGCAACTCCTTTAGAAGAAGCTGCCGTCAAAGCTGCTCGCATGATTTATGAAGATGAAAAGAACGGTATCCTTCATTGTGCCGATCCTCGACTCATTGAGAATGAGGCAATGTGCTTAGGTGCTTCATCTTCTCATTTAGCCATTGCACCGGGTAATGGCACTGCTGAAGTCATTGAAGCTCAACAGCCTGTCAAGCAACAGCAACTTAAAGGTAAATAATCTGTGTTGAGCTAGGAGTAATCCTGGCTCAATCAGATTCTTGATTCACCTTAGTTCACCTTAGTTCACCTTAGTTCACCTTAGTTCAGTTCGATCGTCATCAATCCGGCTATCGAACTGAAACTACTCAATCTTCTGTGAAAACTTCGATACGCTTCAGACCCGCCAGCTACGAACGGAGATCGAGGCGATCGACATTCCCCCTATCCAAATCCAATCAGCCAATCCGAAGCTTCTCCTATATACACATACGCGCATTAATTAACATGAGCAATATTGAATGGACAGGGTTGACTTGTAATCCAATCCACTTGGTGAAAGTCGATGGCAAACATGGCGGACACTGGTGCGAGAAAATCAGCCCAGGCTGTGCGAACTGTTACGCCGAGGCAATGAACCTCAGCAACTATTTCATCTTTGCCAGTGGGTTGCCGTACACCGGGACAGTCCCAGTCAACATGATTTTCTCAACGATCGTCATGGAAAAGTTGGTGAAGATGAAAAAAGGCGAAAAAGTTTTCATGTTTTCCATGACTGACTGTTTCGGGCATTGGGTCAAAAATGAATGGCTCGATTTAGCTTTTGCTTATATGGTGGTAGCTCCTCAGCATACCTTCCAGGTGCTCACAAAACGCCCAGAGCGGATGCCAGAATATTTCCGATCGGCTAAAGAACGAATCAGAAAAATTGTTGAGGAATTGAGACGGAAGCTGAAGTTACCCCAGGCAGAATTTGTCTGGCCGATTCCGAATCTCTGGCTCGGCACTACGATCGAAAATCAGAAAACTGCTAATGAGCGAATCCCTTATCTGCTACAGACCCCAGCAGTAGTTTGGTTTTTGAGTGCTGAGCCATTACTGGAATTCGTGAAACTTAAGAAGGAATGGCTAGATTTGATCCACCAGGTAATTATCGGCGGTGAATCTGGACATGATGTACGTGCTTGTCAAATTGAATGGATTCGATTCATGGTTAAGCAATGTCAAAACGCTGAAGACGTGGCGATATTTGTCAAACAACTTGGCTCAAATCCTGTTCTCGGTTCTACCTATATCGAAGGAATAGCGACTACTTACGAAGAACTGAAGCTCAAAGATAAAAAAGGCGGGAAAATCGCTGAATTTCCCGAAGATTTGAGAATTCGTCAGTTTCCTGTCCCGCAGCTTAAAATGTTGCTCTCTTCTGTCTCTGTCTAATCTTGCCTGAGAAAAACCTCTGACCTGCGCCGATCGTTTGTCAGAGGTTTTTCTTTTCTACTGCCTACAATCTTTCAACAAATATGGCACTCAATAAAGTCGGCGGACAAAAAATCGCTGCTGCCAAGATTGGAATTTCTGTTGAAGAATATCAGCGAAATCTTAAGTCTGGTCTGAAATGGTGTTTCTCTTGCAAATCCTGGCTAAAGCTGAACTTGTTTAATGAAAGCAAAAATGCGCGGGACGGCAAAGACAACCGTTGCAGAAGCTGTCGCAGAGCCTTCGATGCGCTACGCGCCCGCAAGCTACGAAAAAGGTATCAGCCTATTCCCATCGAGATACGCAAATCCCGAGGCTTTTCCCAGGTTCCGGGCAGAGATGGCGACAAAACCCAAGCCCGTAACCGGGTAAATTACGCAGTCAGATGCGACAGATTGCCCCATGCCCGTAATATCCCGTGCGTGGATTGTGGTCATTTAGGGCCCGATGGCGTACCGCCCCGCAAGCTACGACTCCATGAATATGACCACTATAAGGGGTACGATGCCGTCAACCATTTAGAAGTTGAATGCGTTTGCGTTCCTTGCCATGTCGATCGGGAACGCCAACGGAAACAGGAACGGCAATATCATAATCACCCCCGCCGTTCTAATAGCTTTTAACACTTACCACTCTGTCTCTGTCCTCTTATAGGGCAGAGAGACAGAGTTGTGCTTCGCTGTAAAGCTGTAAAGTTGTAAGTTTTGGAGAGTTAATATGGCAATTCACATTCCTAAGAAAAAGCAATTCCCTGAGCCTGAGCCTCAGCCTAATGCTTCAGAATCCAAGCCAAAGGAGTCAATGTTCGCGAAATACACAGCAAAACTAGCCTGGGAAGTGGAGAATATTGAGCCAGAGTTAGAGGAACTTTATCCCTATTACAAAGATTACTGCTATATCTTTCTGACTCCTCACTGTGACGAAAAATATGTGGGGCCCGGTTATGGCAATTATCGGGATTGCTTAGAAAAATACGATGAGATTGGTCGGCGGTTGGCACAAATGTGGCCGATCGACCAAGTAACCGAAGCACACAAAATCAATCATTACAGTCGTGGTAAATAGTATGCCGATTCATATTCCCAAGAAAAATCAAAACTTCCCTGAGCCTGAGCCTGAATCTACTCCTAGATTTGATGCAGACTTAGCCTTTAAAGAATTAACTGCAAAACTTCGCTGGGAAAAGGAACATATTAAGCCTGTGTTGGGTGAACTGTTCCCTTCCTATGACGATCGATGTTATATCTTTCTAACATTTGGATGTGATGAAGGATATGTAGGAGAAGGTTATGGTTTTTACCACTCTCGCATAGAAGAATATGATGAGATTGGTCGGCGTTTGGCTAAGCTGTGGTCGATCGAACAAGAAACAGAAGAAAGGAAAGTAAATCACTACAGTCGTGGTGCCAGGTAGCGTCAATAGTGCTTCGCTGTAGGGTAGTGAACTTTTGGAACAATAATATGTCACTGCCCTATCTCACAAAAATTGACAATTCCGACTTAGAAGCTGCCTTTTATGGGTTAATCCATCCTTTAGATATTCCAGACGATCGACCAGCTCTGAGATTAGCTAACCGACTACGCTGGGACAGACTCAATATCGAACCAGAGTTACAAGCATTATTTCGCTATTACCGCAACACTTGTTCGATCGTCAATAAAACTCAGGGCTTTGATGCTGCTAAATCTCACGAAACTTACGATGAAATCGGTCAATTGTTAGCCAATATGTGGTCGATCGAGCAACTTACAGCACTCCAAAAACTTAATTATTATCGTCGTGGAGCTTCGCTGTAGAGTAGCAGTCTTTTAGTTAACCCTTGCTCAATGAACACTCAAACCTTAGAACTTTTAGGGCAAAATACCCAACAACAGTATGAAAAACTAACCGCCAGAGCTTTGTATGAAATGGAATATATGGAGCCATATTTAGGCTCAATATTATTCCCTTATTACAGTCACTACTGCATTATCTCGGTACTCGGTATCAACTATTCTCAAAAGAACTTTGGCATTTTTGATAACGGTTGCCATGCTGATCGGTACGATCGAATTGCCATGCTTCTCAAAAGGATTTAGCAAAGTTGTCAGAAAAAGTGACTGTTACATCGCGCTTGTAACAGTCAATTAGATCAGTAAAAACCAAATCAATTATACCCTAAGTCAATGCAAGTATTTCTCACGGGAACCGAAAGACTTGAGAAAATGAACGCGGAAATGTGGACGCGCATTCATAATATCACAAAGCTAAATGCTACCATCTTAATCGGGAACTATCGGGGTTTCGATCAACTAGCTTTAGCATTCCTAAATGTTCTGGAATATCGCAACGTTAAAGTTTATGAAACTGGAAGCAGTCTAAGTTTCGGCTATCCAATCATTAATGTAGGTCGATATCCACGTCAGGATATTGAAATGAGTCGAGCGGCAGATTATATGTTGGCAGTTTATGACGGTCTAAGTTATGGAGTTAAAGCCAACTTGAGACGGATGCCAGCGGAGAGAACTCGAATCATTTACGTTAACATTTGAAGCCAAATCATGAAAGTAAAATCAATCATCTTTGACGAAAACAATCCTAATCGCGATCGCAGCCTGAAAATGTTTGAGAATATCTACAAGGGTTTACTCAAAGAAATTAGGGGCGATCGCACTTACAAAATGCCTCCCAACTACATCAACTGGCATATTTTGAGCGGAATTATTTCGGTAGCTATGTCAAGTTGCACAGTTGAATATCTCAGAGTTGATTTATCTGCATTCATCCATAGCTACTGAACAGCTCTCTGGTTTATCAAAGATGCTCCTATTTATTGCTTGACCCAGCAGCTAATTACAGCATTCGATCAGACAGATGTACTTGCTAAACCTGGTATCCTGAGAGGTTGGCAACCATCCTTACCTAGTTTCCTGCTAGCCATACCCAAAGGCTTAATTCACACGCCCGATGGTGCTGAAGTGGATTATCTGACGGTTTCGTGTAGTGATTGTGATTATCCAAGCTGGAATTATGGCAAGTGGAGTAACATCGAAATTAAACCATTTGCCTTGAAACACGGTCGATATTTTCAGATTTGCACAGTTGATTCTTATGAAACTGTGTGGACTTCAGGAACTGGTGTTGAAAAATGATGGTACTTTGATTTACGATGAAAATGAAAACTTCAACAAATATACTATTTCGATCGATGATAAAGTTTTCCTTCCACGCATCCGTAATTTGGTAATTAATGTACTCTTGACTTTGGAATTTGTACCAACGTTGCTGATGCCTGTAACTGACTCCAAAGTCAAAATTAAAAGTAATAAATTATGCCGAGCGATCGGATCTTTTTTAATATGAGATATCCCCCATAGCTGGGTAAAAAATATCAAATTTTCTCGGTATTATCCGCAGGAAAAAGAACTCATTCCTCTCCGTATAGCCACTGGAGACAAGGGCATTATAGGGTGTTAGGATCAGGTCATGGTAGGCGCTGGAGAGATAGTAAACGGCTTTGAATTCAACCTATTTGGGTTAAATTCTAATAGCAGTTCATCAGCCTAAAAAGTAAATTACAATAAATAAAATACTTCTGAGGCTGAGCTCATGATTACTCCAGGAACTGCATATAACTGTTTTTCAAAATTTATATTTGATGGTGATACTTTAACCCTAGACTTTCGAGGTGCTGATTTACGAGTAAGACTACGATGGATAGATACTCCTGAAGCTCAAAGGTCAGGAATAAATAGCACAGACCCCAGAATACTTAAACACTGGGAATGGGCGCAAAAAGCAAAAACTGCCTTGATGGAGTTGGTCGCAGGCAAACCAATAATTTCAATTCCGATCGAGAAAGACCAATACGATCGCTGGGTATGTGATTGTTACCTTGAGAAAATTTCTGTGGCAACCAACATTCAAATCCTGCAATGCAAAAGTGGAATGGGAGTAAGTTTTGTCCCATTTAATCGTTTCGCCTACAACATTCGAGAGTTGGCTGTACTCAAAGGGATTATCACCGAAACTGCTAGCGCTAATCGTAAGAAATTAGGTATTTGGTCAGACCCTGACCTAATTCTTCCTAACGAGTTCAAAAAATTAACCTTATCCTGAAAAACTATGAAATTAGCTGAAAAAATTGTCAAGTATATGGAAGCCAAAAATTATCACTTGGCTCGGAAACCGGGAGAAAAAAACATCATTTATGTGGAAGGGATGGACCCGAACGGAACCCTTAACGCTGATACTCCCAACCATTTCAACGATGCCCGACTGATTTTAGGATTCCGGGATGGACTGCCGACGATCGAAGGCGCTTGGGAAGCGACAACCGAACCAGGCTATTACTACACCGACAATCCCATGAACCCTAATGGAGCTGCCAGAATTGCCTTTGGGCAGTATCGAGCATGGCAAGTCGGACTTCATGGTTACTCTAACCCCCATGAAGCTCTTGTCCAGGTCGGACTTGTCAAAGTGCACCGGGATTGGAACAGGGACATGATGAGAACCGGTGATGAAATCCATGAGGGTTACTTCGGCATCAATCAGCACCACGGTTGGGATCATCCAGTCGATGATATTCACACAGCCGGAGCTGGATGCTTTGTCGGTCACGATATTGAACAACACTTTGATTTCATGGATCGGGTTAAGTCTGACCCAAGATACAGAAATGACCACGAATTTATCTATCCGACAACTATTATTCCTGGTGATAAATTGTTTGCTCCTCGGTAATAAATGCACAAATGAAACAAGAAACTCTTGACTATATTGCTGCTTCGATCGGCGTTATCGCTGTTGGTTCTACCTATATTTTCTGGTTAGCATCTAGACAAATCAAGGATAGTTTAACTCATAAGATTGAAAGATTTGCTTATGATTTAATGAAGAAACAAGAAGGCGATACTCTTAATCTCGGATACAAAATGCGACGATGGCAAGATGTAAATAAGCTTCGAGCAATTACGGTAGATTGTAGACTTGAAGCTATTGAAAGACAGTTACAGATGCCTGCTTGCAACATTATCGCGACGATCGAACAACAATTTGAAGATACAGACGCAACTATCTAACTCAATCAATCAATCAATCAACTACTAATTATGAAATTAAGATATAGAAAGCCAACTGTTGATCAGTTAGACAGTATCGCTAGTTTTTTAGGAGCTGTTGCAGGCATTGCGGAATTACTTGTATCTTGTAAATATATTAGCAATGAACAGGGTCAACTTGTTGCTGGACTAGCATTAATTGCTTGGGGCTTCTTTAGTAATAAAGCGCCTCGGGTTGAGAAACCTAGAAGGTATCAACGTCCTGAATTTCTACTCAATGAACTGACTGAGCAAGAATATCAGTAAAACTCCGATTAGCATACCGAACAGAAAAACTGTTAACTGATTCATAAATTTCCTCCTTTCATTCATATATCTCATAGTAAATTGCAATTTACTATGAGATATATTTTTGGTTATAGATTAGGGATTATTCAGTTTGTCCGATATAACCTTTGTTGTTCCGATCGCTCCAGCAACCAAACCTGTAATTAATCCAGCAGTGAAAACATCGGCTGGATGTGGCAAGTTTTGGCGCTTCAATTCTTCATTTGTTTGCCTCGCATCTTCTTGTAATTCTTGGATTACGTTCGGAACAACTGCACCAGTGGTTAATAAAGCTGTTGTCAATGTTCCTGCCAAAAATACTGATTCGCCTGCTGTTGGTTTACGCATTTTGTCTCCTAGTTTTGTGTGAGTGATTGACTAAAATTTGATATCGATCGAAATGAGCCTACCTCTTTTCCAAGTAATCCTTGTATTTAGCAATCAGAGAAGGTGAGCCGTGTTTCATTACCAGGTATTGAAAACACCTTTTACCTACATCTGAATAACTTCGAGGCTTTCTTCTCCCCTGGGTGAAACCCAAACCGATTTGTATGAGTTTGCTGGGACTTGTATATTTATCGGATAATTTCAAAATGCGCTCAAAAAGTGCTGTTTCTGACTCATTTGGCAGTAATCTTGAGAAATCTTCCGCATCCCAAATAACCGGATAATCCTCTTTGGGTAAGGGTTTCGGACTTATCTTGGCTTTGATAAGGTTATCAAACGGTGATAATTCTTCACCTGAGTTATCTGCCGAATTATCTGGTAAATTATCTGAATTTTCACCAGCCTGCGATCGATGTAACTCTATTTGTCGATTGAGTTCTTCAGTCGTTGATTCCGCTAACCAATAATCCCACGACACAGCCTGATTTAATGCCCGATTTAGTCTCTCTACATCTGATTCTTTTTCCGGTTCTGTCTGAGTTTCTGGCTGAGTTTCTGTGTGAGATTGTGATTGAGATTGTGGTTGAGATTGTGTATCGTCAACGGCTGAAGTAATAACTTGATTATCAGAGTCTGAAGTAAAGCCATTAAATAACTCATAGACCCATTCAGGACGTATCCATTCCGGCAAGATAGAAATAGGCAAATCTTTGATGCACTCTCCTTCTTCATCTTTGATGCCCGAAATAGTTCCTTTGAAAAGTGGCTGATATTTGCTGTTCGATCGTAAAGAAAGTTTGATAACTCCTGAGTTGACAGATTTACTGAAACCGTCACCACCGCCGAAAGCAGCGTTAGTATCATTGTGAGCAATGAAGATGGGCGCTTCTTTGCCTTTGCGAGGGTCGCCAACAACTTTTCGGGTTAGTTTGCTGGCAGGTTCTGCCGTACCTTCTTCAAAGCCATATTGTGTCATCTCATCAAAGATTGAGGTCAACCAATCATCCTTTAGAGTTCTGACTTTGAATCGATCGTACATGGCGTTAAGTTGTGCGCCAACTTCCTCAAAGTTTTGATTTGCGCCGTAGCCGGGAACGCCTAGCTTAACCAAACTTTTCCAGCACTCATCATAATTTTGGTGGAAGTGAGGGTCAGCGATCGAGATGATTTTGTGACCATACAAATAATGCCGGCACAGTGCTAAAAAAGCTGCAAAGTAACTTTTAAAGCTACCCATATCCCCATAAATTAGGATGGGTTTGTGCATCAGTTGTGCAATCCATCCTCCCTCATGCTCCTCAATCAATTTCAACAGCTTCGATCGGGCAGCAGCTATATACTCCGCTCTCTTCTCTTCTACTGTTTTCTCTCTGGCTGCACCGCCCGGAACACTATCAATAACAGAATCAGAAATAGAATCTGTTTCTGTTTCTGACTGAGAATCAAAATCTGTTTTTGTTTCTGGTATTGGGGGTTGTGAAGATTTAAGAAGTTGCTCAAGAATAGCGGGGTGATCGTGAGCCATGACCCGGACAAAATTCTGCTGAGTCTCGGCTTTGTAGACCTCAACAGAGGCATCAGCCCGAAGCTTCTCTTTGACCACTACCTCCTCAACCAGGACATTGGTGAGTGCGGAGTTAACAGCAGCATCAAGCGCTAGCTGTTTCAGTCGCTGCTCAAATTGCCAGAGTTCTTCTTGTTCGAGCTGTTCCTTTTTTTTCTGGCTGTCGTGCCAGCCAAAATATCCGCAGCCGATCGCAGCGAGAGAGCTGGCTTGCCGAACTCCCACCCAGCGATCGAACGGAAGCGGCATCAATGCCAGCGCCAAAGAGCAAAATGCTCCGAAAAATGATCCGATCGTTACCCTGTTACCCATGACTGATGACTCCTATCCTTTACCCAATCCCCAATACCCAAAATCCAATACCCCAATTCCATGCCCGACTGCCCGACGATGCCCGACGATGCCTGACTCTGCCTGACTCTGCCCGATGCTTGATGCGCGAGATTTCCGATTCGATGCGCGAGATTTCCGCGTGATTCCGATGACTGATGACTGATGACTGATGACTGATGACTGATGAGCGACGGGCGACGGGCGATGTCCGATGCGATGCCCGATGCCCGCTGATGACTAATGACTAATGACTGATGAGTGAGGAGTGATGGGGAAAAACTCTAAAATTCCCTGCTGCTGACTTAAGCGGATACAGCCATAGCAACAGGGAGGCAAGTGTTATTTACTACCAGCACCAATGATCCACATGGCGACGATGATAAAGATTGCGATCGCCAAACCATGCTGCCAGGTCAGGAGATAATACAAATCCCAGAAGCAGAGAATGCCTCCGATCGCCAGTGCTGCACCGCCAGTCCGCCAAAGTCCGAGATAAGTGCGATCGGCTGGCGACATGAAAAACAGACTGAGAGAGCCGATGACGATCGCCACGATTCCTAAGAAAATATGTGACGGAAAGAACCGAAACACATTCGCTATGCCAATGCCGATCGCAAAATTCACTACCAAAAATAGCCAGTTGTTGACATTTTTGAGCTTTTTCAGTTGCGGTGACGGCTTGAAAACCAGTGCTTCAGTTTGTGCCTGTGACTGTGCCTGTGACTTTGGCTGTACAGCAGGCTTCGGGTTTTGTGGTAATTGTGGAGTTTGTAAAAACATGGTTAGTGCATTTATTGAAGGTTTTGCCGTAGAGTAGACAACAATTCGGGCAAATCTCGATATTCTGTATTGCCGAAGCTTCAGCAACTACCAAATATCCGTAACGGTTGGGTAATTTGATTCCTGGTTCATGGTCATCTGTCGTTACCCAGCCTGTGTTTGTCGTAGCAGCAGCGCCGTTCTTGTAATCGATCGAACTGACGACTTTGAAAATTTGACCTTGAGAAATAATCAACTTTCACCTCTCATGAATTTAGTAAATCTTGAAAAACCACGATTTATCTGCGAAGCAACACCATTAACTTTGCCTGCCATGTCGCCTGACCAGTTCACCGCTACGTTGATGGAATCTTTCGCTCTACCTGTTGTCGATCGTTGTACTGCCGATCGTTGTGTAGCTGCACTTGAAGCTGAAACAAATTGAGGTTGAGCGTAATTGGACTGACTAATTTGGAGCGGAGCGGAAGTCGAACCGCCGAGAGATGGATGGCTCAAGCCATGAGTGCCGTGTTTCAGACCGTATGAAGCTTGCTTATAGATATTGCTCTCTTGATCTTTCCAATCTGCTAACTGTTGAGCAAATTCTGGATTTCCTTGCATTTTTACGGTGGCTGCATCAACTTCGGCAACTTTCTTGGCAAGCGCAGCAATTACCGTGTTGTCCCAGAAAAGCTTATCTTGTTCAGTTTCCCCTGTGAATTGTTCTTGCTTTTTGGTAAGTCGATAATCTTCGACTTCAACTGTTGCGCCATACTTGGCACGAGCAACGGCAACATCTATCTGAGCTTTCTTAATTTTCTCAGCGCCTTTATAGCCAGCTTCCATCAGCCAGCCTTGAAACTCACGGAAACAGATTTGTGCGTCAATGAGTAGCTTAAACTTCTCTTTGATTTCGGTGATGTGGTCAAGGAACCATTTTGCTTGGATTGCCCGATCGCCGATCGCAGCCCAGCCCTGGGGAGTGAGCTCGTTCAAGTTAGCAGTTGTGAGATTGAAAACATCAGCTAACATTTGCTCCCCCTCTTCATCAAGAGCGCCCCCGACTAGGGTTGAGAGAAGGTAAGTCAATACATCTTGTTCTTGATCGAGTAGTTGTTGCATTATTTTTCCTGTTAGTTAAATTGTGTTGGATCAGAAGGCTCTTTCAGTCGATCGCAAATACACCAATTCATTTGCTTTGTTGATTCACTCCATTTCAGTTTGATTACCCAGCCTAAATATTCATACTCCTCATCAGAATTAGAGTCGGATTCTACAAAACCTCTAGCTTGGAGATTAAGCAAGAGTTTGATAGCTAGTTGGCTAATGATGCGATGGCGTTCCGCCCCGCAAGCTACGGGCAATAAATTCAAGAATTTATCTAACATTATTGCTTACCTAATCCAATTCTTCATCGTCATACTCCATAAAATCGTTAATCCACCTTTTGGCTGCTAGGAGGGAGTCAGCGGAGTTATAGGTCATGCCTTGATCAAGAAACCGATACATACCGTCGTAGACAAACCAGTTCCATTGTTCGCTCCAGGGTTCCTCTCCATCAATGTGGAAGCATCGCAAACGGATAATCAATCCACAATGGTCATATTCGTCAGAGATTGGTGGATCTATCACCCATTCTGTGATTGCACCTTTGAGTTTTAGGTAAATCAACAACTGCTTGGTGAATGATAGGACGATCGAATCGGGCAACAGATTCAGTATTCGTTTGAGATTTCTACGCATTATTCTGGTAAACCATTCGGTGTTAGGTAAGCTGTAATTTTGACCATTTCTCCCGGTTCGGGTTTGGGGAGTTGGCGCTCAACTTGTTTCATTGCATGAATCACGCAAATTTCCGTGTCAGCATAAAGTGTAAAAATTTGGGTTGGGCGACGGCTGCTGAAAACGTAAATGTTGCGAGAATATTGATTTGTTGCTGGAGCTTTGCCAAGTAGCCAATTAAACATCTATTTCTTCCTCATCTAAAATGTCTGTCTCATCGCCTAGAAAAGCATTCGCCCATTTCAGAGCTAGGGCGATCGCGTCATTTTCAGTAGTAGCTGTTCCATTTCTGAGGATGTCAGCGCTTCTACCATCACAAACGAACCAATACCAGTACCAGTAATTCAACTTTGCACAGGCAACGATTTTGATTTCTAAACCGAGATAAAAGAAAGTTTCGGCTACATCGGATTGATCCGGCTGCCAATTCCGTAGTTCATCTTTTTCGTGTAAGATTTCTACGATCGAGCTACCAATCCTTTCAAGAATCTTGACGGGCACCAAATTCAAAACTTGCTTAAGCATCTTGATTACCTTTGCTAATTTGGGATGGTATGTTGCCCTCAAGAAATTGTACTGTCCAAGTTTGAGCTAAAGCTATAGCATCATCTTTCGTCTCTCCGATCCCACTCTTTAGAACTACTTGTCCAAAACCGTCATAGACTAACCAATCCCAACATTCGATATCTTCTTTCAGGAATTCTGAATATGCAGAGAAAAACTTGATTTTAATTTGCAACCCTGCATAAAAATAGCAACCTGGCAGTAGATGTTGAGCATTGTGCTCACAATTTTGATAGATTTTATTACTCAGTTTTCGGGAAGCTTGAGCAACTTTTTCTTGAGAAGCCAACAGATTTGGGAATAATTTCAAGATATGTTCGATCATTATCTAAAAACCAGAGAGAAAAAGAGCATCAAAATTAAAATAGTCAGAGCGAAGTAAGCGAAGTTGACCACCCAACAGATAACAAATAACGTGATTTGCATCAGTAAAATTCTGTAAGGAGGGGCTTCAAACCATTCTGTCCTACCATCTAATCCTGGAGCGCGGTGAACATTCCAACGCTTAAAAATATTGTGCGTCGTCTTTTCTGTCAGTCTCATATTCATTGTGAATACGATCGCCCTAATTTTTAACGGAGCTTGGTACTCTCGTGATAGGAAATAGTGACGTGATTCGGGTGTCTCACTCAAGCCAACTTTGGATAGATAACCGTCTTGAAAAATGTAATTAAACCCTGGCACATAATCACTCTTTCTCTTAGGTTTTGGCTGCTTACGTTGGCGTTGATGTTTCAGGATTAGAGTAGCTTTAGGGTTTTTATTTCGCATTTAACTCTTGTCTCAGAAGTGCGATCGAATGATTCAAAAGAGCGATTCGTTGTTTGTTTAATCCTCTGTTACGTGTATAAAGATTCCGTAGTTCTTGATTAGCATTAAACCGTGTCTCAAAATCAGTGGAGGTCAACTCTTGTTCATATTTGGCGATCGTAACTTTATTTTTTGCTTGTTCGGCTTCAATTTCCTCAAGGGACATATCGATCGGTTTTTTGAGCTTGCCCCCTTTCATCAAAAGGACTTGTTGTGCTGCTAATTTTTCATTGCGTTTGGAGAGTTGCAAAAGTTCTTGATGCAATTGCAGAGAAACTGTTGAATCAGTCACAACTGCTATTTGATCTGTCAGCTTAGTTTTGAGCAATTCGTTCGCGTCGCGTTCGGCTTGAAGTTGGTCATTGCTCATAGTGCTGATTCTTTTAGGCATGAGAATTAGCTCCTAGTTAATAATCCTTGCTGTGGTTGACGATGGTTGCGATCGTATTACTTGCGCCATCGGTTGAAAGTCTTACCCAACCTTCATCAGACATATCTTGAACATCAATTTCTACTCGCCATTCTTCGATTAAAGTACAGAAAGAAATTTCGGCTGTACTGCCTTTCCCAAACTCCTTCAGGAAATCCAGAATGGCTTGTATTTCAGGTGTTATTTCCATCGTCATCCTTTTGGTGATTCCCAACAATCACCCAGTATCAAAATGTCGGCTTCAGATGGGAATGTACATTCATAATCTTGCTGTTCAGTCTCGAAACGGTAACAGGTTTCTGGATAGGGACAATGCCTACCTCCGACGCAATTAGGAGGTAGTTCTCGTTCTTTTGGTGTACAGAGTTGCAGGTTATCGTCTACTGGTTCCAGAAATCGAGTCCGATCGCCTAATGGGGACAAATCCAGGTCAATTACTCGGCACAGTTCCAAACATTTATAATCAGCACTGTAGACGTAAACTTTTTGGTTTGGATTCCAATCATAAACTTCGTCTGAGGTTATAGGAATCATTGTCTTTTTCTTTGAATCTTTGCCAGAAGAATCGCAATCTGATGAACCTGATGAGAGCAAACTCGCATAAATAACCAAAGCCATAAGTAACTTTTCTCGGTTAGCTGAACGAGCTTGCTCTTCTAGAATTAGCCGATCGCTATAAGCTGTAGCTAATTCTATGCAAGATTCAATTAACCCCAAGCACCAGTGATCTGTTTCGGCGGGTGGGTTTTTTTTCCTGGCAAGCTACCGTTACGAAGATCGAGGGGAGCATTTTGGACTGAGCTAACAATTTCTCGGAAATTGGCACGAGTATTGGTCGATCGAGACTTGAGCTGATCGATTACGTTGTCTCCCAAGGAGATGTAGAAGGCATCAACGACGGAAGCAGCAGCAGCAGCACCCACATCAGTCATCGCCAGAGCTGCTTCAGATGTTGCGTCTCGGACTGCAACCACTAGCTGACTGGTTTCTTCCTGTCCGTCGCGGTTTTGAGAATGGTCAATTTCACCATCATTGATATCATCGCAGTGCTCAGCGTATCCGGTGCGCTTGGAAGCGATTTCGATCAATGCGTCAGTCGGGGTCTTAAGTTCTTCACGAATCAGACGGTAATATTCCCGTACTTCGTCGATATCGACTCCTTCGACCTGAGCATTTTGCCATTTGCGATGACCGAGGGCTTTGCGGACGTTGGTGATGTCGGAGACTTTACCGAGTCCTAGTTCAAATTTCAGTTCAACTCTAGATAGTGTCGTCATTGATGTTAAGTCCTACGTTTTGCAAGTATTTACGTGTTTTGTCGATATCTCGATCGCAGGCAACGAATATTTCTTCGACCTGAACCAGACACCGTTTTTGGAAATCTGAAAATTTACGAGAATGCAGCACTCGATCGCATTCTGGGCATTCTTCTTCTAGCAGTGTCAGTCGGCGTTTGAATGTCGCTTCCGACATTGGTGCTGGTTTGCGCCTACTTTTACGCCCGACGCTTCCCAGAATTTGCTTTATTTGCGATCGACTCCAAAAATTACGTCTGCCCCATTCGTCTTCAATCTGTGCGTTATAAGGCTTTCGGCACTTTTTTTCGTATCTCATGAGCTACTTTTAGTACCCTTTTTTTGAGCCCTTCAAGTAGCTCACGATAGAGTAAAAAAAATGAATCTATTGCCTGCCAGCACCACGTTTCGGCGCTTGTTCAGTCTGAGAAGAGTTAGTTTCTGGTACTGAGAGATTTTTTTGTCCCTGCGGGTAAGCTTTTCTTGCGTCCCAGTATCCCAAATCCCGTCTTTGTTCCCAGATTTTTTGGGTTGCTTGTGCTGCTGTTTCCCCGAACCCTCTGACCTGGGAATCTGGATTGAATTGGCGCTCTACTACGATCGGATGTTCTCTCCGATACGCCAATTGCGTCATCTGTAGTAACATAATTCTGTCTCCTGGTGTCGTGTACCGACATTGGTTGAAAGTCCAGAAAAGTGGTATCAACACTTTTCTGGGCGTTTCAACAAACTGTAACATCCAATGGATGTTGCGTCAAGAAAAAACTTGAATATTTAGCTAAGATTTGTTTCGCTCATCGAATATGCTAGATTCATGAGCGAGGAAAACAGTAAAAAAGGAAAAAGTAGGGATACTCGCGATCGGCTCACATTTGATGTGGGTGGGTTACGCGAGCGACTTAGAGCTCAGGCGATCGAACCGGGTCAATCGCTGGCTTCGATCGTTCGCATGGGACTGCTGGAATGGTTAAGGATTCGCGAAGAAAATCAACAAAATCAAGAATCTAAATCTAAAAAAAGCGATTAAATTGATATATCAGTTATTTAAAATGCTTAAATCCTATATCCCGTATATGTTTGAGCGATGCCAATTCAACCTTGACATCGTAGGGGTCACTGGTTCGAGTCCAGTTGTGTCCATGAATTTCACATCATTTATAAATCAAGGGTTTTAGGTTTGCCGTCCTACCGAGAGTCTGGTCTTTCGCTAGACAATTAACCTATTAGTTAGATAATTCACTTAAAAATCTGACGCACCCTACTGAATGAGAATCAAATGATATTAGAGCATTGGAGACTTTACCATGACTCAAGCGATATCGAAGTTAAGGAGTTTTGATGAATTTCTGGCAGAAAAACCCGAAAACGGACGCTATGAATTACATAACGGAGTTATTGTTGAAATGCCAAATCCAACGGGTAAACATTCAGCGAGCGCGGGTTTTCAAGCGATAGAATTGGGTTTAGAAATCAGGCGATTACAACTTCCTTACTTTATTCCCAAGGAATGTACAATTAAATTTAATGATAACTCTGGCTACGATCCCGATGTGATTGTATTAGATAAACAAGCCGTAGAAGCCAATGAGTCTCGATGGGAAAGAGAATCAGTTATTACTCAGGGAAATTCGGTTAAATTAGTTATTGAAGTTGTCAGCACAAATTGGCGCGATGATTATGCACATAAAATGATTGATTATGAAGCATTAGGCATTCCTGAATATTGGATTGTAGATTATTTGGGTTTAGGGGGTAGCCGTTATATTGGTTATCCGAAACAGCCTACTATATCGGTTTATCAGTTAATAGATGGTGAGTATCAAATTAAGCTGTTTCGGGGAGATGAAAGAATTGAATCAGCGGTGTTTCCCGAGTTGAATTTGACCGCTAAGCAAATTTTTAATGGTGGATAAGCGATCCGCGATCACATAGCTCAGTTGGTTAGAGCACTACAATGCCATTGTAGGGGTCAGCGGTTCGAGTCCAGTTTTGTCCATAGCTAAAACCCGCCCACAAAGCGGGTTTTGTTGTTTCTATAACCAAACTGGTAGATTTGGCATTCTCAATTAGGAATGACAGAATATGTCTAGCCAGAGATTTAGTACAGTCGCCACGTTTTGTCGAGGCTGTTGCTGGGCAGTTGCGTAGTTTGCATGAGTTCGCTGTTAAAGAAACGCTAGCCCGATTCTCGTCGGCACCATCCCCATCCGTGAACAAAGTGCAAGCAAGCAGAACAAGAAAGAGAACAACTGTGAGAACGCGATCGCCTTGCACAGTCCCAAGCAGAAGCCGCTAACCGGATTCAAGACGAATTTTTAGCGGTGCTGTCCCATGAGGGGCGATCGCCCGTGTGCTTAAACACTAATGACTGAGGTTTTGGGCATATTATATTTTGATTCCCTAACAATAACTGGCATAATAGGTAAATAGGCAGAACTAACCGCAATGAATGTAGAACGTACAAACTCCTTGAATGATGGACAAGAGCTTACTGTAAATTTTCCTCAAGAGCTATGTACGCACTGCCAAGCACTCGAAGCACGACGATTTGCGGTGATAGTCGATCACATGGCTGAGGCTTTTATTTCTATTAATTCAGAGTGGCGCTGCACCTATGTCAACCATAAAGCAGAGCAGCTTTTAAACAGGAAGCGACAACACCTGATAGGCAAAAATATATGGACTATATTTTCGATCGATCTTACCTCTGAGCTATATAAGTATTGTCATCGAGCGATCGTAACGCCAACGGCGATCGAGTTTGAAGAACACTACCTCTCACTCAACAAATGGTTGAAAATTCGCCTCATCAAGAGTGAAGATGGCTTACTTATTTACTTCCAAGATACGACTCAAACATCTCAACTCGATCGACAATTGAAAGCCGAAATCGCCAAGTGCCAGGAGGTGGAAGCCACTCTTCAGAAAGAACAGGACTTTTTGACGGCAATTTTAAACAACGTTCAAGCTGGCATTGTGGCTTGCGATGCCGATGGCATATTGACGGTATTTAACCAAGCAGCTAAAGATTTTCATGGATTACCTCAACAGCCAGTACAACCAGATCAGTGGGCCCAATATTATGACTTGTATTTGCCCGACGGCAAAACACGGATGAATATAGAGGATATTCCCCTGTTCCAGGCATTGCAAGGACAAAACGTTCGTGATGTGGAAATGATGATTGTTCCGCAACATGGAACTGCGCGAATGCTGTTAGCAACTGGACAGGCGATTATTGCCGCCAACGGCGAAAAACAGGGTGCTGTTGTCGTGATGCACGACATTACACAACGCAAGCAGGCAGAAACTGCTTTGCGTGAGGGTGAAGCGCAATTATCCAGCATCTTCCAAACTATTCCTGATGGCATCACTATTCTAGATTCTACCGGACAGATTATTTCTGCAAATAGGGCAGCAGAGAGGATTTTAAGATTAACTAGCAGCGACATTGTGGAGCGAGGCTATAACGATCCATCCTGGTACATTACAACCGTGGAGGGTGATCCTTTCCCAGAAGATGAACTGCCGTTTGCGAGGGTGATGCAAACAGGTGAGCCTGTTTATGGTATAGAACATGGCATTAGTCATGCCGATGGAACTCGCACGATTCTCTCGATCAATGCTTCCCCTTTGTTTGACGCAGAGGGACAAATTATCAATATCATTGCTGCTTTCAGCGACATTACTGAACGCAAGCAAACCGAATACGAACGAGTACAGCTTGTTCAAGAACAGGCAGCCCGTGCCTTAGCAGAGGTTTCTCAGGAAAAATCAGCATTTTTAGCCCAAGTGAGTGCTGTCCTTTCCTCTTCGCTAGAGTATGAACAAACTCTCCAAAGCGTTGCAAAGCTGGCAGTTCCTTATTTTGCAGATTGGTGTAGTGTCGATCTAGTGAATGACGATCGCACAATTGGTCGTGTTGCGGTGGCTCATTCAGATCCCGAAAAAGTGAAGTTTGGCTGGGAGTTGGCTCAACGCTTTCCCAGACATTTAGATGATGGGTATGGCATTGCTAAAGTGATGCAAACAGGACAGGTTGAAATTGCGATTGAGATTACAGATGAACAGTTAGTTGCCACCGTCCCGAATGCTGAATACCTGGAAATCTTACGTGGAGTTGGGTTAAAGTCCTGCATCATTGCACCGCTACAGGCACGCGGGCGCGTGTTGGGTAGCATTACGTTTGTGTTTACTGAATCCGATCGCCGCTATCGCCTGGAAGACATTGGCGTGGCTGAAGATTTGGCTCAGCGAGCAGCGATCGCCATTGATAACGCTCGTCTCTATAATGAAACACAACAAGCGAAATTAGCCGCCGAACTCGCTGCTAACCGCACGGCTCGACTGCTGGCGGTGATGACGGCTGTGTCTGAATCACTAACCTCGCCTCAAGTGGCTCAGGTCATTATTGAACAGGGAATGTCCGCACTGGGAGCGAGTTCTGGTTTGGTTGCCGTATTAAACCAAGATGCAAGCGAACTGGAGATTATTCAAGCGATTGGCTTTGAGCACGTAGGAGAATTTCAGCGCAGTTTTTCGATTCATGCACCCTATCCTCTCGCAGAAGCCGTGCGAAGTGGGCAACCTGTTTGGCTAGAAACTATCGAAAACCGAATTGCCCGTTATCCTGATTTAGCTCAAGCTTATGCCAAGGTTGGTTCAGAAGCCTGGATTTCAGTGCCATTGTTGATTGAAGGACAAGCCGTTGGTGGGCTATCGCTTAGTTTTTCGACCGTTCCCCGACTTTCCGAGAGCGATCGGGCTTTCGTTTTGGCACTGGCACAGCAGTCGGCGCAGTCGATCGACCGAGCACGGCTCTATGAGTCAGAATCGCAAGCACGGACACAAGCAGAAGCAGCTAACCGAATTAAAGATGAGTTCTTAGCTGTCTTGTCGCACGAATTGCGAACTCCGTTGAATCCGATTCTGGGTTGGACTCGACTGCTGCGAAGGGGAAACCTGGATTCTAGCAAGACGGCGGTAGCTCTCGAAACGATCGAACGCAATACCCAGTTGCAAGTTCAACTGATTGAGGACTTGCTGGATATTTCTCGCATTCTGCAAGGCAAGCTGAGTTTGGACTCTACTCCTATTAATTTGAAAACAACTCTTAAAGCTGCGATCGAAACAGTTAGTTTAGCCGCCGAAGCGAAAAACATTCAAATTCAAACTCAGCTAGAACCCAATGTGGGCGATGTGTTAGGAGATGCTACCCGATTGCAACAGGTTGTCTGGAATTTGCTCACCAATGCCATTAAGTTCACCCCAACTGGAGGTCGAGTTGAAGTTGAGCTAAAAAGGATTGATTCCTTTGCTCAAATTCAAGTCAGAGATACAGGAAAAGGGATTAAGCCAGAATTTATTCCCTATGTATTTGACACATTTAGACAAGCCGATAGCAGTATTACCAGAACCTTTGGTGGATTAGGGCTGGGATTAGCGATCGTGCGTCACGTCGTTGAGCTACACGGTGGAACTGTCAAAGCCGAAAGTTGTGGAGAAGGACAGGGAGCAACATTTACTGTCACACTTCCCTTATTAGCCAGAAGCAATGATGCAAACAGCGATCGCAACGATAATCTATCACTCAAAGCTCACACTTCACCCTTGGCTAGATTATGTATCCTGGCCGTCGATGACGAAGTAGACAATTTAGAGTTAGTTCAATGTATTTTGGAGCAAGCGGGAGCCACAGTGATCTCTGTATCTTCAGCAAAAGATGCGCTACAAAAGCTCAATGAATCTAAGCCAGATCTTTTGATTGCTGATATTGGAATGCCACAAATTGATGGCTATATGTTGATTCGTCAAGTCAGACAACTATCCACACAAGAGGGAGGAGAGATTCCCGCGATCGCCCTCACAGCGTATGCAGGTGAGGCAAATCAACAGCAAGCACTAGCAGCCGGATTTCAAAGGCATCTTCCCAAGCCTGTTGAGCCTGAAACGTTAGTGGAGACAATTGAGAAATTGCTTCATCCAATAGAGTAAGGCAGAGTATTAGACATCTGTGGAAATTAAGATTCAGCTATCTCAGTACAAGGATTTAAAGTTGATTATTGGAGATGTCTTTTGAGTATAGTCTGGGAAGAAAATGCCACGAATTGAGGGCTAGCCTAATGCTGTTTGGCTTAGATGTATGAATAGGCTCTGCTAAGGCATTGCTCCCCAAACCTCATAATATATCTTGGACACCAGCCCTGGGCCCACAACGCGGGAAATTTTAACTTTGCCCCACAGTTGGGAAATTCCGATCGCAACCTGAAGCAATGTCGATCGCCCCCAGCATCTCCAAATCATATCAAATCCGATCGCCAGTCCATCTCAGGACACGGCACGGCGCCGTGTCCTTAGCCGTAACTTATCGGCGACAGCCTTCGGCGATCGCCCTTAACACCGCTAGTCGCACTTCTGGATGAGATTTCTCAAGCCCGTTAGCCCGAAAAACCCAGTGTCCGCCGCCCGCGTGTTCGATCGCAATTTTCTGTCCATCAGGCAAAACTATTTGCCACCAATTCAACACAGTGGCTTTAATAAGGTGGCACTGAATTTCGTTCAGTTGAACCTCCATTAATTTCAGTTGACGCATGATTGGATTTTGGGCAGATGACTTCATGATTTTTCTCATTAAATGAATTCGACTGTTTCTCGGCTTTGATTTCACTTTGCCGATTTTTGAACTTAACTTCACCTTCCGAAGTTTTCGCCTTAACTTCCCTTTCCGAAGTTTTCGCCTTAACTTCCTTTTTACCACCTTTAGGCTCAACTTTGACTCCAAAACCTTTAGACTTAACTTTTCCTGGGGCAGAAGTTGAAGTCGGTTCCGTGGCCGGCTTCTTAAACTCCGCGTCTAATTGGTCTAAAATCTCCTCTTGTTCGGGAGTATGTTCCGCTGGCCGATCTAAATTTCTGGGATTGTATTCGCCAACCAACCTTGCCAAAAATTCCGAAATTGACAGTCCGGCTGCGGCTGCTTTTTTCGTTAAAAGGGCGTAGGTGTCGGTTTTAATGCGAATTTGTTTGAGCCGGAGGTTGGGATTGTTGTCAACGGTTTCGGCAATAGTTACTGCGGTAATCCTTTCTTTTGGTATGACATCGACAACTTCTTGCCACTTTTCCTGTAAAAGGCAGTCGCCGTATTGGTCGGTTACTGCGTGTTTGAACAAAGGGACAACTTGAGCGACACAGCTAGGCAAAATCTCAAATCCAGCTTTAATTAAGCGCAGGCAAATGGCAGCAGCTTTGATAATTTGCGTGCAGTAAAAATACTGCCTGCCTAAAGCTTGTTCGCAGTAAGTTTTAAAAGTTTTAAACTTGTCTTTGTACAATCGCAGTTTTCGGATCGCGTCCAGCATGATTCCTTGCCGCACGTAGTCTAGGAATCCCCTTTTAATTTCGCCTGTCAGATAGTCTAAATCGTGAAAGGGAGATTGATTCTGGATTTCTTCTTCAAAGTCTAGCAGCGGGCCTGCAAAGTGAAAGTTGGAGGCGACATCGCCTAGGTAGAAGTTGTCAATTGATGTGGGCATGATCGGGAATGGTTCGAGAAATGGCACGATAGCACGGAAGTTGTGCGATCGCCAAGTAGAAATTTTGGTCTAGATCTTTGATAGCTGGCAAAAGTATAGTCATTTATAGACATGGGAGGCGTTAAGCCCCTCCCCTTTCACTTTTACTTTGAGCGGATCGACCCGCCTCGGCTGAACTACGCAGCTCCCTATCCCATCGCTGAACGCATTTGGGATTGCTTTTCTGAGGATATTGTACGCTGCATTCACATCGGAATTAATTAGCTGACCAGTCGATGTTTTGTACAAACCCCGCTTAATCCGCTTACCAGTAAACACAGGCTCTTTTTCTGTTTTTCCATAAACAGGCATTGGGTCTAAACCCACAAAACTTGCTCGGGACGTGTAGGATTCTTCCTGCACAATCACTGTGATTCCCACCAACCGAGCTTTGTATTCTAACATCTCAATTAATCGAGAGTGAGGGATACTGACAAAATTTTGGTTAGTTTGTTTACCTAGACCGATATCGGTTTTCCACTGTGCATTTTTGCCGATTACTAGCGTTCCAATTTGTTTCGCTACCAAATGGTCAACAATCACACGACTAGCATGATGCAAGTAATTATCAACTTTTTGATTGCGACAGCGAGTTAAACGCTGAATCCGGGGTGTGGTTTGACGATTTCTTTTTAACTGGGATTGTAGTCGTGCTTTTCGCTTGTTATAGAACTGGTTGATCGCTTTCAATGGTCGCCCGTTAACCAACAAAGGGATAAATCCCGGTTGATTTGAAGTTAACGCCACTAAATTATCCAATCCTAAATCAATACTAGCTACAGAGTTGGCATTGCTGATGGTGGACTCCGGTTCATCATAAATTACCTCCATTACATAGGAATCACATTTCGGAACCACTCTAACTTGACAAATCTGGTTGGGATTGACTTTAGTTTTGATTAAAAAGTCAGTCCCAGAAAGTTTAATAACTCCCTTCTTCAACTGTTTGCTACTAATCGCTTGACTCGTGTAGACGAGAAGGTTTCGCCCTTTGATCTTATCTTTGTACTTTGGTAGTTTCGGGCGACCCGTGAATCTTGAAGAGTCAGCTTTGTAAGCTTTAACGGCTTCAAAAAACGATTTCCAATTCTTGTCTAGCACCATCAAGATTTGCTGACTGACCTTGGCAGGCAAAGCCTTATATGCTTCGTGAGACTTCATCAAACGATTCATTTCGTTGTAATGGACATAGTTCCATCCATAAATAAAGCTCTGACGAATGACGTAATTAGCGGCATTGTAGAGGTTTTTGGACTTGAAAGCTAGTTCGTCAATCTGGGCGAAACGGTGTTCCGTTGATTTAATGATGTGCCTCTCTGTTAGTTGCATTTGGGACTTCCGCTCTTGGGGCTATTCCTATTCCTTGTTCACCACTCACAACATAATACAATTGTTGTTTATAATTGCCTATAAACTCAATGAAGTTTTACAATACTTGCTATGGCTAGCCTGTACCAGGTTTCTCTAAAAACTATGTTTGAGGTTTTAGGATTAGACGTAACCAAAATTCCCGATGACTTGCCAAGTCGATCGCCCTCATCGAACGATAACTAACCCGCAGGGGTTCGGAAAAGTCTAGGGAAAGGGGCTTGAGTCATGCACCCAAGCCCGGAAAATACTAAGGGTATGCAGGCATAATGGGTAGAAACTACAAATAAGGCAGCTCGCTAAACCAAAGCGTTTCCACCGTCCGGCTAAAGGAGCCGCCTTTGTGTTGTCTCTATCTTTAACAAGGATACTTGTAAACAACTCGGTTGTCAACAAGTTTGCTTGTAAATTTCCTATGATATGCCCCGAAAGAAACAAACTCAAGAGTCCAAAGATATACCAGCACTGCAAATCTTGCGGGAGGCTGTTGGTTTATCGCAATCCGCCTTAGCCAAACAAATTCCCGACAAAACCCGCACAAAAACCCTAAGCCAACAAGCAATCAGTAACTGGGAGCGAGGACTAGACCAACCAGAACTGACCATTGCTCAAATGAAAGCTCTTTGCAAAGCTTTGGGAAAAACGCTTAACGATTTGCCTGACGACTTAGGCCCACCAACTCCTGACTGACAACTAAAAAGTCAAAAAGCCCGATCGACCTTTCATCCCTCAATCCGTGACTTTCCCTCTCAGAGCTTTAATGTGCCCTCGCTTGGTTTTGCTGTCGAGACGCTTGCGCTGGGAACTACGAGTTGCTTTGCTGGGTTTGCGCCTTTTCGGTATGACGATCGCACTTTTAATCAGTTCTTGCAGCCGTCTCAAAGCCTCCTCCCGGTTTTGTTCCTGGCTGCGGTGTTCCTGAGCTTTGATGACAATCACACCTTCGGAGGTGATGCGCTGGTCGTTGATTTGCAACAAACGCTCCTTGTAGCGATCGGGCAATGAGGAAGCTGGGATATCAAAGCGCAAGTGAATAGCACTCGCCACCTTATTTACATTTTGTCCCCCCGCGCCTTGAGAGCGAATCGCACTAATCTCGATTTCGCGATCGTCTATGAACACAGTGTTAGAAATTTGTAGCATGATTCATCAGTGAGATTAAATATACCGGGAAAGCAGTGCATCTTTTATATATAACTTACTTGGGTAGATAAGTTATTTACAATTCTTAGCTGTTAAGATGAATTCGATGAGTTTTTTTCGCTCCCATAACTCTACCTCGTTAGATTTAGCAAGTTTGCAAGCATTTTCTGTAAATCTGTTGTTGGTGATTACTTTTCCTTTATTTCCTTTGTAATGTCTGACGGCTCCTGCTACTTCTTGAACTGCTTTAATACCAACTGGATTTTTGCTCCTTTTCGCTTGAACCACGGTTTTGCAGCCATCTTTGTATAAAATTAAATCCGCCCCATAATCTTGACTATCTTGAGTTAAAGTAACACTATAACCCAAGTTTCTAAAATGGACATCTAGAAAATTTTCAAACTCTTTTCCCGTCATTTCATCCACTTCCAGAATACCACTGTCTAATAAACGCTTTTTTTCCTCTTCTTCTTTCAATGTATCCAATACCGATGTCGCAATCACACCCACAACGGCAGCGGCTCTTACAATAAAAGATTTCATAAAATTACATTTTTTTAAAAGGAGTAGTTATGATGGTAGCAGATTTGCTCAGTATAGTTATCTACTAAGATCACAAGTAAGATCACAAGCACATTGTGATCTTACTTACGGATTTTTTGAGATTGCCGATCGTGGACTGGGGATTTTTGTCTGCACTCAAGTTCAAGTATGGTTCAAAGAGTCAGGCGAAAGTCAAGGGATTTTATAGTTTAGAACTGTAACAAAACTTTAATTACACCCAAACCGTAGGTTTAGCAAAAATTACGGCGGATACAGTGACAAGCGGCAAGGCTGTAGCCTAAGATCGGTTTAAATTGTCAGTATCATCTCAAGGCAAGGGTGCAAAATGGCAGATATCAACGGCACGATGATGCAATATTTCCACTGGTACATTCCCGATCGAGGAACCCTATGGGATGAGGTGAAAAATCAAGCGAAAGAATTGGCTGATGCGGGTTTTACGGCACTGTGGCTGCCCCCAGCTTACAAAGGAAGTGGCGGGCAAAGCGACGTTGGATATGGGGTTTACGACTTATTTGATTTGGGAGAATTCGACCAAAAAGGTTCAATACGCACCAAATATGGTACTAAGCAGCAATATTTGGATGCGATCGCAGCCCTACACAAATCTCAGATCCAAGTCTATGCCGATGTAGTTATCAACCACAAAATGGGTGCAGATGCAGCAGAGATATTTAAGGCAACTCCTTATCCTCACAACAATCGGCTAAATCCCAAAGGTGGATTGCAAGAAATCAAAAGCTACACCCATTTTAACTTTCCCGGACGCAAAGGTAAATATTCCCAATTTGAATGGCACTGGTGGCATTTTGACGCAGTAGACTACAACGAATACAATTCAGACGATCGCGGCACAGTCTATTTGATAGAAGGGAGAATGTTTGATGACTATGTTGCCCTAGAAAATGGCAATTTTGCCTATTTAATGGGGTGCGATCTGGATTTCCAGGATCAAGGGGTACGAGATGAAATTACACGCTGGGGTAAGTGGTATCTCGACACAACAGGTGCCGACGGTTTCCGTTTAGATGCCATCAAGCACATATCGTCTTGGTTTTTTGCGGAATGGTTGGAGGAAATGGAGCGATATGTCGGCAAAGATTTGTTTGTTGTCGGTGAGTATTGGGCACCCAATATCGATATCCTGCACTGGTATATCGGTTCAGTTAAGGGCAAAATGTCAGTTTTTGATGTGCCGCTGCATTACAACTTTCATTACGCCAGCCAACAGGGCGGTAACTACGATATGCGACGCATCTTAGACGGTACAATGATGCAGCAGCAACCGGCTCATGCAGTAACGTTTGTCGAAAACCACGACTCCCAACCGCTGCAAGCACTTGAATCTGTTGTAGAACCGTGGTTTAAACCTCTTGCTTATGCGATTATTCTATTGCGAAGAGAAGGTTATCCCTGCGTTTTCTACGGCGATTATTACGGTGCAGAATATGAAGATTGGGGGCGTGATGGCAATCGGTATAAGATTGTTATGCCCTCTCATCGATCGCTAATTGACAAGTTTCTCCATGCTCGCAAACACTTCGCCTACGGCCCTCAATATGACTATTTCGATCATTGGAATACCATTGGCTGGACGAGATTGGGCAATGGGAAACATCCACAGGCAATGGCAGTAATTATGAGTGATGGCCCGGAGGGTTTCAAGTGGATGGAAGTTGGTAAACCTAATGCTAAGTTTGTGGACTTAACAGGGCATATTCAGGAACCTGTTTTTACTAATGAGTGGGGTTGGGGCGAGTTTCGCTGTCAAGGCGGTTCAGTATCCGTGTGGGTTCAGGAAAAAGATTAGTTGGCAGTAATCTCATGGTTTATCTGTAAGGTGCGCCGAAACGCACCCTACAAAAATTAATTAATCGGTAGTACCGGTTTGCAGCGACTCTTTAGCAGTCTGCGTCCACTCAGAGTGGAAGAATTCGCCACGCGGTTTGTCGGTGCGTTCGTAGGTGTGAGCCCCGAAATAATCACGCTGAGCTTGCGTGAGGTTTTGCGGCAATCTTTCGCGCCGGTAGCTATCGAAATAGTCCAGCGAGGCGCTAAATGCTGGCACTGCAATCCCCAGTTGGCAAGCAGTAGCTAACACGTCCCGCCAAGCCGATTGGCGATCGAGAATGCTCTGTTTGAACTCCGGTGCTAACAGCAAATTCGGCAACGTGGGGTCGTCCTTGAAAGCTGTTTTAATCTTGTCCAAAAATCCAGCCCGAATGATACAGCCACCCTTCCAAATTCGGGAAATTTCGCTCAAACTTAAGTCATAGTTGTACGACTTCGAGGCTGCGCTCAAAAGTGCCATACCTTGCGCGTAGGAGCAAATCTTCGAGCAGTAAAGCGCATCCCGGACTTTGTTCACAAACTCTTTAGTATCGCCTTCGTACTTGCCGCTAGGCCCGGTTAGTTCTTGGGAAGCTTTGATGCGCTCGTCTTTGTAAGAAGACATGATTCTGGCATTCACAGCAGCAATAATTGTGGGAATGCTCACGCCCAATTCCAAAGCACTCATTACAGTCCAGCGGCCGGTACCTTTTTGGCCTGCTGCGTCCATAATTACCTCAACTAAGGGTTGCTTAGTTTCCGGGTCGTTGTACTTGAAAATGTTAGCCGTAATTTCAATCAAAAACGAGTTGAGTTCGTCTGTGGTATTCCATTCGGCAAAAACTTCCTGCAACTGCTGGCCGTTCAATCCACCAACGTTTTTAAGCAAATCGTAGGCTTCAGCAATGAGCTGCATATCCCCGTACTCAATGCCGTTGTGAACCATTTTCACGTAGTGGCCGGCGCCACCAGGGCCGATGAAAGTCACGCAGGGGCCGTCATCTACTTGAGCAGCAATTTTGGTGAGAATTGGCTCTAGTAGGCCGTAAGCTGTTTGCGTGCCACCGGGCATCAAGCTAGCACCATTCAGCGCGCCTTCTTCGCCGCCGCTGATGCCCATGCCGACAAATCCCAGTCCGATCGATTCTAAATCTTTGGTGCGGCGTTCGGTGTCGTCGTAGAGTGAGTTGCCGCCGTCAATAATCATGTCGCCCGGTGACAGCATGGGTTTGAGCTGGTCGATGACGGCATCTACGGGTTTCCCAGCTTGCACCATGACTAAGATTCGGCGCGGGGTTTCTAGGGCATCGACGAATTCTGTCAGAGTCTTGGCGGCTACAATGTTCTTGCCGGGGGCGCGTAGGGCCATGAAGTCGTCGGTTTTGGCTGCTGTGCGGTTGTACACAGCTACGGAGAAGCCTCTGCTTTCGACGTTGAGCGCTAGGTTTTCGCCCATCACGGCTAGACCGATTAAACCAAAATTTTGCTTTGTCATGCTAATAACCCGCTGGTTGTTCCCGCTTGAGGATTGATTTGCGAGAGAGGAAAGCGAGGCGGGGTGTAGCGCTTTCCGGTGGACTAAAAGTATTGGACAATAGACCTAGGAGGTTTAGGTTTATTTTTATATTCTCAGAATTGCTGTTTGGTAAATCAGTAGGGTTTTTTTAAGATTTAAGGGATATTAATGACGCGGGCAGGTGATGATAAGGCAGGTATTATGTCGATCGCGGTAACGGTAGATACAAACAAGCGGACATTTTAAGGAAAATTGAGGAGACTGTTTTAACTATGGAAGATTTGCAGTATCTCGCGGCCTGGGTGAAGGAGCAACACGCTCGCGAGTATATTTTGACTTGGCTGCTGAGTCAACAGGGGCTGTGGTGGTCTGATGGGGATATTTATCAGGCCGTTTTGCAAAAGTCGGGAAAGCTTTTGAAAGCTTATGTTCAAAAAAGGCAAGCGGGAGAGTTATTTGAGGGAATTTCTGAGAAGTTGGTGGGAGATGATAATTGGGATGATTTGGTGCTGAGTTTAGGGCGAATTGTTGCTGTTTATCAAGAGGAATTGCTGAAGCTGCAAGAGCGCGATCGCAAGGGGGATGGGCTAAAAAAAAATTTGATTAGCCAACCGTTGACTGGGGATGCTTTGTCGCTTTTGGAGGTGCAGCAAGCTTTGCCCGATCCTTATGCGGATACGTTGACGGGGAGATAATTGCTCATCATTTTTGTGGATGGAGGCTCATCTCAGAAACCGGGTTTCTTCCCTTATTTCTCGTACTCAACCCAAATTGTCGCAGAAACCCGGTTTCTCGCCACTTGGGGACAGTTCGGGATCGAGATTCAAGGATTGAGAATAGGTGTAATATCTAGAAGAAATCCGGGAAGTACATCTTCACCCGAAAGTGTAGGCGGTTGGTCAAAAGAGAAATTAATAACTTCTGCTACCTCTTCAGACAACCGATAAATTTCTACTAAAGGCGTTTGGGGGTCAATTAGCCAACCTAAGCGGCAGCCGTTAGTTTGATAATACCGCATTTTAGCCCGCAATGTTTCTAGGGAATCACTTTGCGATCGCAATTCAATTACAAAGTCCGGGCACAGGGGAGGAAATTTGCGCTTATCTTCTGCGGATAATGCTTCCCAGCGTTCTCGGAGTACCCAAGAAACATCGGGAGAACGCTTCGCACCGTTGGGTAATTGAAAGACGGTGGAAGAGTCAAAGACTTTTCCTAATTGAGTCCGTTCATTCCACAAGCCGACTCGTAGGTTCAGATCGGAATTTCTGATGCCGCTTTCGCCGCCTGTTGGAGGCATAATAATTAGTTCTCCTTCGGGGGTTTGTTCTAATCGCCACTCTTCATTAGCGATGGACAATTGATAAAATTGTTCGTCGGTTAAAGCGACGGCGGCAGGTAGGTTGAGAGTTATAGTTTCCATCGTTGATATTATCGCCAACTAGGTTGGTTTTATTATAGCTCGCACTTTCTGACAATTTTCTCAAAAAGATCGCACGCTCAGAAACCGGTTTTCTTCCGATATTTTTCGTGCGAGGCTGAAAATTGTCGCAGAAACCCGGTTTATCGCCACGCAGCTAATCCCAGGAAGCGGGTTTCTTCCGATATTTCTCGTACTCAACTGAAAATTGTCGCAGAAACTCGGTTTATCGCCACCTAACGAGAGAAATTAGATCGCAAATCCGCGATAATTTATCACAATCACCCGCGCCAAATTCCCCACGCTAACCCACAAGTCCGCCGGGGGTTGAAAACCCCCGTCTGATAGCAAAAGTCCTCCTAAGAAACTTAATCTAACTGCGGAGTTTTAGCAATTAGCTCAAACCCAAAAGACTCCGCAGTTTTCTCCAGCT
>NZ_JAUBUI010000081.1:0-26116 GCF_036705385.1 Microcoleus sp. B3-A4
TCGCTTTTATCAACAAGGTATGCGGGCTGCAACCCTTATTCGGTCTATCTCCTAGACCTCTTTGTCACCCCCCCAGGTTAATTATATTTAGTAGTTTTTCTTTGAGTGTGGTATGTTACTTATAGGCACAAGGCACTACAATTTACCTAGCTGTATTTCATCCAAGTAAAACTGAATTATGTAGATTTGGAATAATTCTATATGCTTTGAAGTTGCTAGGTTTGCGATACACCCAAATACTTATTACGAGGAGATTTGGTCGCATTTACTACCAGTCAAAACGGTATAATATTAAACCGACCCAGTGAGGACTGCCATCCTCACTACACAAGTGATTCAAATTATTCAGCGAGAATTGATATGATTGCAGATTGAGTCAGATAAAATCGTTGATTTCGATCGCGCCTGCGTCTCTAATTACAATTGCATTCGGGTCCAGTCGCCCTCGGTACGTTCCACACCCCCCATTAAATCACTCTCCTTAATTAGCAAACAGTCGATCGCGCCCACCGCCGTTGCTGAATGTATCACTATCTCGATCGGCATAACACCAACCAACTCCGCTGTGTTGAGTCAGAGAACTATGCGATTTTGACCATTTACTTCTGTATGGTTCGAGGTAATCCGAACTGAGGATAACAAAGCCTAATTGCAGTTTGCCGGAGCGGCCGCCCGAAGTTGTGCGAACTTTGTCAATTTCTCTAAGGAGAGAGGCATATTTTTGAAGTGCCGAGGTAAATTTCTCGATGCAGTCAGATTCCCCAGCCAAAATTCTGGAAAGAAAATATCCACCGTCATTGATGCTGGAGTCCTTGAATACAAAGCTTTTGGATGGGGGATTTGCGTATTCCGAGGGGGGAGTCGTTTCTCTTAAAGAAGTGAACATATTCCGTCCTCCAAAAGTGAGTTGAGCGCTAGATGAACCGCTGGACTCTGACCGCCAGAAGCTGCCAGCTACCTTGTTTATTTCGCTCATTCTTATTTAACCTATCTATCAGTTTCCCCTATTTCTGCCGCACTGCCATCCGCGATCGCACGGAATTTATATTCTGCGTGTTTTCCCTGACTTCCGGCAAACGCGAAATTACCTATCGATCCGATATCCTATCCGTGATACCACTTTCAAAAAAAAATCCAACTGTAAGCCGGTGCTTCAAACCTCGATAGTCTTCAGTCATTCCCCTCTCTAAAATCTAAAAGGGTATGACAGTTTATTGATTGACCTCGGAACTGCACCGCTCAAGATTCTGTGGAAGATGGCGGTTTTTTCCCTGCATTGCGAATATTAATAATCTTGTTGAGCGCCTCAAACCAAAAAGCAGCCCCCATAGAAATAGCTACGCCGCTCAATATCCAACCAAACAATTTTATTATCAAAGCCGACCACAATAAATTCCCCTGCTTATCTCGTTCTAAGCTGTTCTGTTCGCTCCATCCAAAAGGCAGAGCTACCTGATCCAAAGCTCGATCGACATCGTGTTGAACTTTTGCCAGACTGGTTAAATTATTTGATTTAGTCTTAGCATTATTTGCCACCAACTGCTCAGCGTACAAATTAACATTCGATCGCAACATCGTATCCTTCGATAACCGATTAATAATATTAATGGTATCAGCATTAGCAGCGACAGAGATCGCAGTTCCGAGCAAAATCGCAACCCCTCGGGCATTCCGCTTGTAAACGCCAGAAGCACGCTGCATCGATTGGTCAAACCAAATTTCAATTTCATTCTGAAACCGCTGCAACTGCTCTTGAGTATCTCCGCCGCCTTTTTCAGCGCGCTGCGCTAAAATATAAAGACTGCGTTTCAAAGATTCTGGCATACTGTCCAAGGTTTCTTGAATTTGTTGATAAATTGGACTCTCCTCTTTGAGATCCATAATTTCTGCTACCGTATCTTGACTTTTTTTAACAGTATTTAACAGATTGCTGAAACTCGGTTGCAGTTGCCCCAGCAGCGCCACCCGCTCAATTTTGCTGTCAAAGCGAGCCTTGACAAATGCCATATGCCTCTGAAATTCTCTCCCTGCTAGCTCGGTTTCTGGTAGATAAACCTGAGAATCGTTAATATAAAATCCTAGCTTTTCCGACATTCTGTCTAAGCTGTTGTTCAAACTTGCTAAATTGTTTTGATAATCTTCAACCACTCGATTGAACTCCGCAGTCAGCCACCTAAATTCTTGGTCAATAATCGGTTTAGTAGCAGCCGGCAAACTCAGATTTTGTCCGATCTGTTGAATTTGTGCTAATTGTAAATTTTTAAATCTTTCCAATCTGGTTTTAGAGATAGAGCTGAGCAAACTAGAAACCTTTAAAGTCTCCAAAAGGCTAGCAGAAAAACACTCGGCTGGAATATAAGAAGGCCCACTGGATTTATTGCCGAAAACATTTTTAGTCCCCGTAACTCCGTGGTAAAAATCTCCCATGCGGTGCGTAACAGAACGGAATCCCTCTGATAAAAGCCCTTTCGCGCTCTGATTCAAATCCTTGATCATGGGATTGGTGTAAATCGAATTGGCCAATTGTCCGACTCGCTTAAATTGCAGGGGATCTTTCGCGCCTTCGCTGCCGCCAGAAATCAGCACTTCGATCGACTTCTTTAAATGTTCCGCCCGCCACTGCAAAACAGTAGCAATCAGTTCCTGAATTTCCGAAGCTAGCAAGCTTAAAGTCAGGTAGATAAAGACTAAGCCAATGATAATATCTATAATTACAGGCAAGTTCATGGTATTTTCCTAGTCGCAAATAACTGCTGTCTAAGTTTACCCTCAGTTTGGGACGCTCAAAACTCTCTTAACTTATGTCAGAAATCTTTCCATTCCTGGGCCGCAAACCGAAAAATCGCTGGAATGACAGCTTTACAGACAAAGTGTGGATGCTGGCTTTTCTGTTGGCTGCAGTGCTGATTTTCGGGCTGAATCTGGGCGGCGTGGCTTTGCGGGATTGGGATGAAGGCATTGCAGCGCAGGTAAGTCGCGAAATTTGGCGCGGCAACTTAAATTGGCTGTATCCGACGATCGACTCTATGCCTTATTTCAACAAACCGCCGCTGGTACACTGGCTAATCGGGCTGTGTTTTGCAGCAGGCGGTGTCAGCGAATTCACGGCGAGGTTGGTACCGGCGATGCTGACGGCGGCTTCTGTGCCCCTGCTTTACGCCATTGGCAGGGAGTTGTTTCCTCCGCGTTCGATCGCCATTTTTTCTGCCCTCGTTTATCTGACGCTGTTACCGGTGGTGCGGCATGGACGTTTGGCGATGTTGGATGGGGCGGTTTTGTGTTTTTTGCTGCTGGCGATGTGGTGTTTGCTACGATCGCGCCGCGACTTGCGCTACGCTTTGGGGGCCGGGATTGGGCTCGGACTCATTTGTCTGACTAAGGGCGTGATGTTGGGGCTACTGCTGGCTGCTATCGGCTGTATTTTTTTGGTTTGGGATACCCCGCGACTCCTCACTTCTGGGTATCTTTGGGGCGGATTGGCGATCGGAACTTTGCCAGTAGCTGCTTGGTATTTTGCCCAATGGCTGCACTACGGTCAATATTTCATCCACACTAATTTAGTTAACGAATCTTTCCGGCGCATTTCGGAACCTGTGAGCAGTCACAGAGGTCCGCCTTGGTATTATCTTTTAGAAATTTTAAAATTAGCTTGGCCCTGGCAGTTATTTTGGCTGCAAGGGCTGCGTTTGAGTTGGGAAAATCGCAGTTTTCCCGGGTCAAAATTAGTATTGGTTTGGACTGGAGTATATCTGCTGGCTATTTCTGTGATGACTACTAAATTGCCGTGGTATGTTTTGCCAATTTATCCAGCTTTTGCTCTTGCCGTTGGCAGTTATATCGCTGAAGTTTGGGAACAACTGTGGCTCCCGCCAGAGCCAATTAAAGAGGAAGCAGAAGAACGTTTTGATGCTATTTCTTTGTTGCCTCATCCCGCGATTTTGGCAGTGCTGGCTGTAGTTGCTGTCGTCGGTTGCGTGTACTTCAGTGGCTGGGTACGGCTCGGGGGACAAATTATGCCTCCCGAGCGTGATTTGCAGTTAATGCTGATGGTTGTAGGTTTGACAATGACAATGGGGGCAGTGTTGCTGCACCGCAAAGACCGACAGTTTATATTAGTTTTAATTTGGGGAACTTACCTGACGCTATTGGTATTGGTGGCTTCAGATAACTGGGTTTGGGAACTGGCGGAGGATTATCCCGTTAAGCCGATCGCCGAAATTGTCCGCACAGGAACTCCGGCGGGTCAACAAGTGTTTACTTCTCACCGCTTGGGCCGTCCATCGCTGAATTTTTACAGTCAACGCCAAGTTATTGTCGCCGACGCGCCGACGCTCAAACAGAAATGGCAATCTCTTCCTCAACCTTATTTTCTGTTAGAAAAACCAGTTTTAAAACATTTAGGTTTGCAGAATGCTGAGATTGTCAAAACAGCCGACGATTGGGTTTTGGTAACTCGAAAATAAGCGTGTTTCCCCAAATTACCGTAGGGGCGGGCGATGCCCTGAGCGGAGCGTCGCCCTGAGCGTAGCCGAAGGGTCGAAGGGTTCACCAACCATAATCGCCTCAGACCAAAAATCTCGAAAACCCGCCCCCACCCAACGACAAATCCGAATCTACATTTTTGGGATGCAATCGCATATCAGATAAATCTAGGCGATCGGCTGGGTGCGGACGAGTTTACCAACTATCTATACGAGAAACCAACAATCTCAAAAACCCCCTACACAAACTCAACCTTAAAAAGCTGATCCAAAAATGTTACACTAAACAAAAGCCTCAGTTAAATGCTCTCTAATAGAACTATGCAACTTACTGAACAACGATACTACTCGATCGAGGAATATCTAGCACTAGAAGAAGCTGCGGACTACAAAAGCGAATACATTGATGGTGAAATATTTCCTATGGCCGGTGGCTCTACCAATCACAATCAAATAGCTGGCAATTTCTATGCCGAACTAAATTTTGCCTTCAAAAAACTAGACTATCGAGTTTTCATGAGCGATGTCCGCTTGTGGATACCCAAGAAGCGCATCTATACTTATCCCGATGTGATGTTAGTGGTTGGGAAGCCGGAGTATTATAATAACCGCACCGATACGATTACCAATTCCAGAGTAATTATTGAGGTTTTGTCAGCTTCAACTAAAGGATACGATCGCAGCAAAAAGTTTGAGGGATACCGCACAATTCCCACTCTTGAAGAATACTTATTGATCGACCAAAATCGGAGATATATCGAACATTTTTCTAAGACGGATGATAAGCGATGGTCGTTTGCTGAGTACAATGAATCGGATGAGACGATCGCGCTTGCTTCAGTATCCTTTGAAATTGCTGTGGCAGATATATATAATAAAGTGAATTTTGAACAAGTAGATCCAGAAATTGCACCTGAAAAATTATCGTAGGGGCGGGTTTCACCAACCATCTATGTCAGAAACCAAAAATATAATAAACCCGCCCCCACCCAACGACTGAGAATAGTTATATTTTGCCCCGATTATGGGGCTTTTTTTTGTGCTTATTAATTCTTCGCAACTAGGATTGATTGCAGAAATTTGAGTTGTAAAAGTTTGTCTTTGGAGTTTTCCAGAGGTTAAAGATTTAGAGCTTTTGGCACTACAGAAGGCTCTGATTTTTAAATTTCTGTTTGCGGTGTCGGGTGGAGTCGAAGCCTCCTTCGATTCCGCATTAATAGAGACTTCGACTAAATTTGTCTTAGCTACCTATTTCTAGCGAGTGACAATTTAACTTGCTAGACAGGGACAATGTAAGTGCCGTAACCCTTCGGCTGGGGGATAGGACGATGCCTTAAGGACGTTCACTCTATGCGGTAGAGGCGTCCCCTAAAAGGCATCCCCCCAAAATAAGACTATTAGAAATCTAGTCTTTTGTCAACAGCTATTTATGGTTTCCCTTAAACTGTCGCATTAATAGAAGACTTCCACTAATTTTGTTCTAGCGTTTCCATTAAATTAGTTTCCCCAACGAGTGGGGAGTCGCCGTTTTTCCACCATTCTATCAATCTCTTACCGTTTCCATTCAATTAGTTTCCCCAACGAGTGGGGAGTCTTCGTTCCCCGGTCTTTGTCGGTTGTGCTCGTGGCGTTGATGCTGCTTTGTTTCCATTCAATTAGTTTCCCCAACGAGTGGGGAGTATTTGTGCAGCGGAGTCGGTGCAGGATTCCCATACGCTGGGTTTACATTCAATTAGTTTCCCCAACGAGTGGAGAGATCAACGAACCGGACGACCAGCAACCGATCGAAGGCACACAGAAGTTTCCATTCAATTAGTTTCCCCAGCGAGTGGGGAGCCAAAATTACCAGCTTCCCAGAAACCAAATTTTTTCACTACCGGTGGACATTTCCATTCAATTAGTTTCCCCAACGAGTGGGGAGTGATTTGGCTGACGAATTAGCCGAAGCCAACGCACGAATAGTTTCCATTCAATTAGTTTCCCCAACGAGTGGGGAGTTTACTGGGATCGTGAAGATGAGTCTAGACAATTTTGGGTGTTTCCATTCAATTAGTTTCCCCAACGAGTGGGGAGATAACTGCTTCAGCTATTTTTTGCATCATTTTAGGTGGGTTTCCATTCAATTAGTTTCCCCAACGAGTGGGGAGCTCAATTAGATCGGTTTAAGTTGGTAATTGACAAGCTCAAACTTAAGTTTCCATTCAATTAGTTTCCCCAACGAGTGGGGAGTATAGGGTGCGTGCTGCACGGCTACTTTACGCGGTTTGGTCAGTTTCCATTCAATTAGTTTCCCCAACGAGTGGGGAGCACAGCAGTTTTGAAAAGTTGTGGCTGGAAGATTGAAGAACCGTTTCCATTCAATTAGTTTCCCCAACGAGTGGGGAGTCGAATGCCCTCAAGTTTGTCAAAACCCTTGACGAAACGCTAAGTTTCCATTCAATTAGTTTCCCCAACGAGTGGGGAGGCGGTTATCGCACACTACAGAAGCAATTGAGGGAATTGAGAGAGTTTCCATTCAATTAGTTTCCCCAACGAGTGGGGAGAGACTTGGCAAGCAGGTATTGACTGCACAGAAAACAGTTTCCATTCAATTAGTTTCCCCAACGAGTGGGGAGGGCTACGCTTCTAGGGATTGAGTTGTCGGAAGAAGAGTTTCCATTCAATTAGTTTCCCCAACGAGTGGGGAGGGCAAGAAGTAAAAACAGTCTGCCAGAACGAGATGTTTCCATTCAATTAGTTTCCCCAACGAGTGGGGAGTCCTCTATGATACACCCAATACAGCGCAAGGTGTCTAGAGGCCCTTTGCGAGGCTCAGATTTTTTTTGTGGAACTCACACCTGTGTTCGCTCATAATAATCCTTAAAACCCTTGCCCAGTAATGCTGCGAGGCTCGCGACGGAAAAAGGTCGTTTGAGCTAATTTACTGCCAGCCTCGCATCCTGAGCTAAATAATCACTGATCCAGGTGCTTTTGTCACCGGCGCCCCCACTCCCAAAACCTCCACCTGTCCCAAAGTATGGCGCGACACCGGATAAAACCGGATGCTGCGTCTAGGTTGATTAACTTTCGCAGCCGTCGCCGGAGTCGTGTAAATCTGGCAGTTGACAAAACATACTCAAAGGTAGAATATTGTCCCCATTTGCCATAACCTTTCAGCAAGTCATGCACTTTTTGCCTGCGCTTGTCAACTCGGATATCGTAGACAACGATATAAAGCGGCATACTTTATCGAATTCTATTTTGTGTTGAATAGGGATGGTAAAGTTTAGCTTCAGATGCAAGTTCAAAAGAAAAATTTTAGTTAAGTTTGTTAGTCCGCTAGGGGTTGAAATCCCGGCGAATCCGTAAATTCGTGGCGGATTTATTGGCTTATGTTTGCAGTTCGTAATGGGCGAGCGCAGCTACCAATTCATCATGCACTTTCGCCATCAAACTTGCTGACTTTAACGAAACAAAATTTTGCTGTAAAACAAAATTTAAACAGCCTAAAACCCTAGCTTCCCATTGTTCTCGACTATCAGTATTCCAAGCCTTGAACACATCTTTTTCCTGCAACCCACGCAAGGAATGAAAAATAATATTTCTCTCATCTATAGTATTAGCAGCAACTACTTTAATGTGAGAATCTTGATTCCATTTATTTTGATCAGATTTTTCAAGTAAAGTAAATAGTGATTTACCAAACAAACCAACACTATTGTACTGCTCATTTTTATTGGCATTAAACCAAAGCCGTAAATTTTGCGGCAGATTCACATCATGGATATATGCTGTACTTGGTTGATTGGGATTAGAGTATTTAATTTGTGGCTTATACTTTTCTAATGCCCATTCTTTGATCGATCCTTCCACAGCGCGAAAACTGTGAAATAGAGCCTCAACCGTATTACCCTGTCTAAGACGGATAACTCCTAAATAAGCAGCCTCATAGCCAGTCCACCACCACTGATTCAAACGCTCCTTTGCAACATCTCCCCTAGCCTTGCCAAAATCTTCAAACTTAGCAAAATTCCACTGTACAGCCATTGCTAATAAATCACGGATTTCCAGCAATAGCGGATCGGAAGAATCTTTCCAGTAAGGTTTTAAAATGCGCTCAACTCCCAAATAGTCATAACGACTTAATAGCGCTTTTGCTTCTTGAACTTGCATCCCCTGTAAATAAGTAGAGCTTTCTATGAAATCACCCTTTTTGGCTAAATCTGGTTCATACTCATTGCTCACCAAAAACTTGACTTTTTTACCAAACTTTGCTAATGTTTCAAATTGAACCGCCGAAGAAATTGCCGGAGTTCCAGCTTGATGACTGACATAAAAGTTGGCACTTTTATCTAAATCCAAACTTGACAAAGCTTGTTGAACCAGAAACAGTGCTTTATTCCAACTATCTAACCCCTCATCTTTGGATTTAGGTTTCAATTCTAAGTAATCAAGGGATTGAACTTGAGGAAAATTTTTCTTAAAATATTGCTCAAATATTGGTTTGAGTGTGCAAGTATCCTGCCAATAAGGACTTTTCTCTAATCTCCTTTCTTCCTCATCAAAAACCGCTTTCTGATCGGTCATAATCAAGATTATTTTGTCAGGATTTGTTTTACCTTTCTCTAACAGCTTAGCCGAAAAAGCATCAAGAAGCGGAAAGTGCAAATCCTCATAATATTCATCTGTTAACTGGCTGCCATAAACCATCCCCATCGCTCTAGCTGGTACGATAAAAGGTTCGTTATCATCAGGATTCGGCGGTTGTGTAGGTTTAAAAGGGCGATCGTATAATTGACTTCTAACCTTTTTGAACAAACTACCCCAATTGTCATCAGTTTTAAGCTTGACATCGCTGCTGCCAGTTGTCACAATCCAGATATTCATAATTATTCCTCAGTTGGCCAAAGTTTGATAAAGTCGCTCGTGCTATCTAAATACTCTAGAAAATCTTTAGTTGAGTCGGATTCATCAGGAAAAATAGTCAGTAATTCCACATACTCTTTGGTGGATTGTAGTTGACCATTTGTAGTAGTATAGCGCGGATACATTCGATGCCAAATGCAACCTATTTGACCCATTTGACCAGTTAGCACTGATTTTTTAATTGACTGCGATCCCAAGTAGGGGCCGTGAAACCATCGAACAGCTTTACTATCTAGCTGATTTTTAGCAATTCGACCCCAAACTTCAACTTTTTTTGGATGCCATGCTTCCCGCCAACTGCTGATAGAACTACTCAGTGTTTTCTTCTTTAACTTTACCCACTGTTTTAGGCTTTTTTGAAAAGTATTCAAAAAATTAGTAATATCACTCAATTCATTCACAGGACAGCAGAGACTATTTGATTTTTCTCCAAACTGCCAATGACACCCAATCATCGGGTTATGATTACCAGTTACGTACTCTTTAAAAAAGAGGCGATGGTCAACTCGTCGCCACGATTTACCAAAACCTCCAAATAACAGAGAGAATTTTATCAGTTGAGGAATCAAGACTTTCAAGTTTTTTCTTTGTTGTTCAGCCTTAGCCGTCATGCAAAGAATATTGAGCGTCCCGTCCACTAGCTCATAAGTAGGCATGACATTCGTGCCGTAGCTATAGCTATCTAAATCTAATTCGACAGCATTAAATGCTATCCCCAGTAAGCCAACAATTGCCCCGTTTTTACCTGCAAATCCCCCCCAGAGTTCTTTAGTCAATTCTTCAGCCGAATTTTCATCAGTAAGGCCACTGAATAGGCGCAAAGTATGACCCCGCAAAGCAGCTTTAAACATATTAGGCCGAAATTCGCCTGTTTTGTCTATTAACTGAGAGCCTAAACCTTGACCCTTTAATTGGATGCTGAGCAGATTACTATTGCCGTGCTTTCTCGGTTGACCGTAACCAGCGCTCACCCTAGAACCAATGCCACGTTCCATTGCTTTTTCCCAAAGTTCCCAGATAGTTTTCCATTCTTCCTCGCTGAGTTCTACTGTGCTGGAAATGCCAAAAACTAAAGTGGGTTGATGCAGAGATATCTGGATAAAAGCACTGTGGCTACCATTCTTTTTGACTTGCCATTCCTCTTGGGGATGAACAACATCTACTAGAGATTTCTTAGTCCACTCTCCATCTGCGGGATAGCCACCATGAAAGCGTAAAATGCCAGGTTTCGTGTCTTTTTGGGAAAGTTGACCGCCACAATATTTCATTGCTTGTTCATCAGTGCAAGTACGCAGGAACGCGCCTTTCATACTAGCACCGGGATATAACGGCCAACCTTTTGTACCAGTCACAGGGCGGATGACTCCCTCATCTTGACCGCTATTAGAAACAAATCGCCAAGTGATTTTAAACGCTTTAGTTTGAATTGTCTTTGAGTCAAAGTCGGGAACTTCTTTGGAAACACCAGCGATCCATTCTTTAGCCCAGTCATAAGCTTGTTGTCTAGGTGCCTTGGGAATTAAGCGCTGAATCTGACAGCGCCCTTCTATTTGGGCGCGAAACATCAAAGGAATATCATCGCTATCACTCATTGTCTTCACCTCCAGAATTGCTGTTACTATTAGTAGGTTTATACCGCTGAGTCCACCAAACCATACTGTCGCAAAGCTGAGTTAGCACAGCTATAGCTACTTTCCGCTGTTCTACAGGAAAATCCCACAATTTATTGGCCATAATTTTAATGGCTGCTGTATCGTCAGAACTAACATTATCATTGGGAATTTTAACACCCGCATTTGCCATAATTTTGACTAGCGCCTTCCAAGTATCCCGCCAATAATCAGCCTTATCTTTGTCCTTGACTAACCGAAACTGTTCTCCCCAAAATCGCTCTAAACCATAAGCAACTGCAACGCGCATTTTGTATGCTTGATTGAGAGCGTCTTTTTTGTCACGATATTTGACAACTAAATCGTGAGCTTCTTGGTCTAATTTGTAAGATTCCCAAGCCATAAATTATACCTCCTTTAAGGTTAGATAGCAGTGACCAAAACCAATTGATTCTAAACCGCCGAGATAAATGTCTGTGCCAGTAGACGCGCCAAAAGGTTGCCAAGTCTCTTGGTTTTCTTTGAGGGCGATCGGAAATACTAAAATTGTGCCTTCTGGCAAAGCTTCTGTATTAAAAAAAGCACCTTTTTTAGCCTTTTTTTCCTCTTTGTCTAAGGCAACTCGACTCTGACGATATAAGGCCATATCGTGAATCATGGCAATTTCATCGTCAGCCACAACAACGGCTGGCAATTCCTCTCCTAAAGGAAACCAAGCAGACAAATCCTGAGTTTTCTCAACTGTTAAAAAGCCAAAGTTAAAAAATAGCTTTGGTTTGCCATTTACGTCGAGAGCTTTTAAGGTTTGAGAACCTGTATCACTAGCTGGAGGTTTAGCGGATTTGAGAGATGTACCATCTTTTAGCTTGACATAATCTCCAGCAATTCGCTGATAGCGCTTCAGCAAACGAGGACAAGTTACCCAGACAATTGGTTGACCCGGACAAAATACTGGCAACCACAGCAGCGAAGCATATTCAAACTTAACTACAGACTCAGTGGTACTGTCTGGTTTCCCGGATTCGGCTTCCTGACCGTACCATTTATTAGCTTGAGCCTCTCCCAGACTGCGGCGGATTTCCGATCGCAATCTTCCCCGAATCGAACTACCGGGAATAATGCCAGTTTGAGTAAACTGGTCGCGGAAAATTAAGTTTAAGTTGCCGCTTTCTTCACCAGCCGTTGCTCCCACATGAACAGGAGCAAGGGTTTCAATAATACCGTAAGCTTTTTTGTACATTATTCAACTCCTTGAATTTCAATGGGCAAACACAAACCGCATCCAACTTGTTTCAGACTAAAACCTTCTTTTGGAAACCAATTTTCGGGGAATTCCCACCAAGTTTTATCTAAAGGTTCTCTAAGAAGATAGACAGTTCCGGGAGGAACTGCATAGCGTCCCCGTCCCATTTGTCCTTTCGCGCGGTAGCGATAGGAAATGGGTTTATCTGTGAGCATCTCCGGTCGTTTTTGGGAGAAATCTTCATTTTTGGGATAGCGGTATGAAAACTTGTTAGAGCCCCAAACTCCCGGTGTTATCAAAGCAAATGAGCGCTGAATTGGTTGGCGTAAAAGTTTGACAATGGGACTGTCATCATCTAGTAAAACACTCTTGATTTCTACTAAATGATTTTCGCCACCAAAGCGGTACCAACCATCTGCTAAAGGATGAGTTGAGAGATAAACTAGACAACATTCATCATCCATCTGCACTGAATTTTCCAAAAACAAACCATCTTCTGCTAAAGTACAGCGTTCGTCATCTTTTGTTTTGGGGTGCAAGATAGGGACGTATTTCCAAGGAATATCGGCAACATCGTCATTTTTCTTAATAGCATCAGTCTTATTTACCCAAGAATTAACGGTTTGCCAACTATACTCAGGATCTAAATCTTCGGATTCGCGATTCCATTTCCCCGATTTCATTTTCCATTCATCCACGCCTTTTTTAGAAATAATTTTGTGCCAAGGAATGGGGACGTAAAAGTATTCAGGATCGTCTGATTTTGCCCAGAATGGGCCAGCGACAAACAAATTATCACTAAGTTCCTTTGGAGAAATATAGGACTTAACTTTGTTGCTGCTGAAAAATAGACCAGAGAGGGTAGCGGCTTCTGGAGGAAATTTTGCCCCAGAACGTCCGACTAGATTTTCGGGCGATAAAAATCCGCCAGAACTCCCGTACATAAATCCTAAAGGACTTATAGTGATGAGATATTTGAACATAGCTGCCATCCCACATTTATTAGGTCACTAATCCAGTAAATAATTTGTTTGGATTGTTCTGGATTTGGGTAATCACCGACGATGTGCTTCCAGTTTTTTTCTAAATTCTTCTCGTCTTGAAAGTAAAGTTCAAAAAGAGCTAAAGCTAATTCATCATTTGGGCTGTTTTCCTGGGGGTTAAAACTAATAGCATGACGATTTTTGAGATGAGCTAAATCCTTGTAAACATGACTCCAGTTTGGCTTTTGATCCCAGCTTTTGCCGTCCCGGTCTTTGTATTGTTTGAGAATGTGCAAATAATCCCAAGGACAAGTCCACTGCACGTATTGACCGCTGTTAAAAACTACTCGAATTGTAACGCGATCGCGCCCCAAACTTTTCGCCCGTTTTTCTGCTTCTCGACAGTGTTGAAGAATATCTCGCTGCGGCACACTATGACCCGCCCAAACAAAACCCACACTTAAGTTAATATCCTGTCCGTGCTTTTTCCATTCATCGGACAATCCCATTAACCATTCTAATGCCTCTATAGGTTCTGGAGGCTTTTCAGGTTTGCTGCTGTAAATTACACCGAGGAAGTCGTCACCGCCGGCATAAACAATCCGCCCTTGGTCTTTGGGGAAATTCTTGATAAAATTTTCTCCCCAAGCCCGCATAGCCTCGCTAAACTTTTTTAGACCTTCATCTCCTTCTTTTTGAGCAATGTCCTGAAGTTTTTTGCCAACTTTATCGCCATCTCCCATAAACCAGCCAGTCCAGTGTTCTGGTTCACGAATAATGTCGCTAAATCCTGCTTCAAGCGGAGATATCCCAATGTTTCTGGCAATATCTTCGTCGCGAGTAACTAACCGCTTGACTAACTCAGGAATGCTCAATCTTTCATTAGGTGCAAGAAATTTTCCTTCGGGTTCGCCATCTGCGGGAAGATTTTCTAAGACACAGGAAAGACGTTGATAGAAATCCTTAAGTTCAGCTTTTTCTGTATCGGATAGCTGCCGCCCTGGATTTGAATGTTCCAAACCTAAACGCGGCCAGGCGATCGCATCCGTGCCAGTCAAACTCGAACTGTCGCCAATCCAGTTAATTGCCGTCCAATCACGACGCAATTTGCGAGTTTCTAAATTCTTCATCGCAGATTCTATCGAATCTCCGTGTCCCCAAAATATCTCCCAAGTGTACAAACCCCATCGCATCCACTCTAGCTGCCAAAAGTATTCCTCTTTAGGAGGTACTTCACGTTCTATCCAAACTCGACATTCATTTAATATTTCTTGCCATGACTTCTGAAGGGTATTTGTCACGTCATTCCTGGAAAATTCCCCTTTGCCTTTCAGAAGTATCCGATTGGGCATTCCTTTCTGGATGTTCGGGGCACCCGGAGAAATGACCTTTAAACCTGATTTTTCGGCTTGCTTTACTAGCTTGTAACTCAGATAAGACAGAATCAGTGAAGCCCCAAATAAATCTCGGAGTTTGCGGGATTTCTCGATAAAGCCTTGAACGGGGGCAAAGGCGATCGCAGTGTATGCAGACATAAATTCAATTTTAAGGCGGGCAATGCCCACCTGAATGCTGCTGGTAGTGTCCCCAGTCGCTAACTGCTTAAGTTTTACTCAACTCAATATATCAGCCGAGCCAGCTTCATGTCTTCAGATTCACAATATTTATCAAACTTTTTTCAAAGCCTAAAGCTATCCGAATAATGGCTTTCAGACATTTATATATTTTTATGTCAATATTGTCTTTTACTTGACTTTTCAACATTTTACCCCATCTATCCCTCATGGCCAAAAAACCAACCCCTCACCCCTATGCCGACAAACTAACGTTCGATCGCATCATGCTCCTCATCGCCACATTAGTAAACCATCCCGGAATCGGACACTCCGACACCGAAACATCCGACAGCAAATATCACGATGCCTTGCTAGAAGTTCAATCTCAATTACAGAAAATTGCCGCCGAATTTAACATCGAATTTCCCGAAAACTATCCCGCAACTCCCACAATTCGCAAAGATTTAGAAACTTTGCGCCACTACGGAATCCTCGACAAACGAATGTATCGCTTCGGCTATTATCTCGGTACCGGCGCAATGAATCGAGAAGAACTACTATTCGCATTCCAAGCAATAGCATCTCAAGCCAAATATCAGGGAAATCCCCAAGCCCGCCAAATTTGTGAAAAACTAACTAAACTGTTGCGCGGATTAGATATCGAACTCAAAGGTCAATTGTTTTATCCCGTTCGCGAACACCTGAATCGTGCGATTATTTACACCGATCCTGTCGAAATGAGCGATCGCCAAGAATATCGGAATACCCTATTTCACAAACTAGACATCGTAGAAACAGCAATTGTTCGAGGCCAGGCGCTCGAACTTTACCGTCAAAGCGATTATTACGGTAAAGGCAAGGTCGGTTTCCGGCGCATCTGGCCCCTGCAACTGATCTATCACGATATCGCTTGGTATCTGATTTGCGAATCTTGCAACAACGGGCATTTGAGCGTAGAACGGGTGAATCGCTTTACTGACTGCTGCGAAATTATCGATGTAGAAGGGCGTGGTATAGCCGTACAGGAACAGCGTTTGAAAATAGCTCAAAAGTTGTTAAAAAACGGCTGGGGGCTGTTCTTGGGCAACCCAGAGCAACAGCACGCAGAATTGCAGGGTCAACTGAAGTTAGAAAAAGTGAAAGTGCGATTTTTTGAGAAAGTAGTGGGATTTATATTAGAGGGCGATCGGCGGCATCCGCGACAAAAGATTAAAGAAGGGGCGAGAGATAGTTTTGGCAAAGTGCTTTATGTGGATTATAAGATCGATTTGCCCGATCGCTCCTTGAACGAATTTAGTCTGTGGGTGAACAGATATATGGATAGCGCCCAAGTGCTTTCCCCGCCGAGTTTGGTAGAAAAACACCGACAAGCAGCGAGAGATTTGATCGATCGATACAGCTTGTAATCCTAGGGAGGGTTTCACCAACGATCAATGCCTATACCTAAAACCAACCATATCAAAAACCCTCCCCCACCCACGAACAATAGTTAGTTATCAGTTGTTAATTATTCTGTCATTGTTTCGCTGTAGTGCATTTCTATTTTTAACGCCGTTTCGACTCTTTGATACTCGGCCTCAACCTGTTCTAAAAGCGCGCTGGCCGGATCGGGTAAAGGCTGGTTAGCATTCGTTCCCATGCGGCCCATGATTTCGAGTTCCTCGCACAGTTCAAACAAGCGAAAAGCACCGAGAGTACCGCTAATCGACTTTAAAGAGTGAGCCGATCGCCGCAAAGCCAGCGGATCGGCGTTGCTCAGGGCCATAGAGATGCCTCGCAGCAGTTCGGGAGCTGTTTCGAGGTAAATCTCGATCGCCTCGTCCAAAGCTTCCACTTCTCGCAGTCCCTCTATAATCTTGGCACTCAGGGAATCGTGGCTGTGTGACAAAGCCCGATCGAGATTTAATTCACCGCGATCGACAACTACCGGCGAATTGGGAATTGTCAGTTGTGGATTTCCTGCAACAGCCACATTCGATCGCACTTCTAATTCACTCGTTCCTTCGATGTGTTCCGTCGGCGCATCCAAAAAAACGATCGGCTGCAGGCGATCGAATGCGGAGTTCGATCGAGATTTACACCCGATCAAAGCTCGCACCAACTGGTCAATGGCGATCGGCTTGCTCAAATAGTCGTCCATCCCCGCAGCCATACACTCTTCGCGATCGCCCTGCATCGCGTTTGCCGTCATCGCCACAATCCAAGGTCTCGTCGATTTTCGATTTTCGATTTTCGATTTTCGATAGTTAGATTCCTCCTCAGTCAATTTTGGATTTGGGATTCTGGATTTTTCATTATTAGATTGCTCTTCTGTTGCGGAAACTTTCGATTTTCCCGTGGGATTTTTGGTCGAGTCTAGATTATTAGATTGTTCATTTGTTACGGAAATTTCTGATTCTCCCGTGTGATTTTCTACAGTTAAATCTGCTGAAAATTGCTCGCGGATGCGGCGGGTAGTTTCCAGTCCGTCCATTTCCGGCATTTGCACATCCATCAGCACTACATCGTAAGGCTGGCGGCGCAAAGCTTCGAGCACTTCGATACCGTTCCCCGCCACATCCGCGCGGTACCCCATCCGCTGTAAAATTTGCAAAGCCACCTTCTGATTCACCAAATGATCGTCAGCCAACAGAATCCGCAGGGGTAAGTCCTCAGCCAGCACGGGTATGCTTTGCAAGAAAGGCCCGCTAGTGCGCTGCCCTTTAAATTCAGTTGTCTGTTCTCCAAAAATATTGATTAAAACATTGTAAAGCTGAGATTGTTTGATGGGTTTATTCAAAAAAGCAGCAAAATCCATCTCCATAGCAGGAGAGTTAATTTCTTGCCTGCCGATCGAAGTTAGCATCACTAACGGCAACTTTTCGCAATCAGGATACCGGCGAATTTGCGCCGCTAAAGCTAACCCGTCCATTTCCGGCATTTGCATATCCAAAACTGCCAAGTCAAACATCTCTTTAGCAGCCAGCCAATCTAAAGCCAAATGAGCCGAAGCTGAAGCCCTAGCCACCATTCCCCAAGACTGAGCTTGGAGAGTCAAAATTCTGCGGTTGGTAGCATTGTCATCGACAATTAAGACTCGCTTGCCAGCTAATTCAGGTTGAGAATTGCTCAAGCTAACTGGTAAGCAACTGTTGCAGGCAGAAACGACCGTACTGAAATAAAAAGTAGAGCCAACGGATTTCGTATTTTGGCCGCTCGACTTGTTGCTGAGTACAGATTTGCCATAGCCGTATTTTTCGGCAATTTCGCAAGATTCTGCCCATCCCAAATCAAAAACTGCCGACGATCTAAAATCGGCAGGAGGATTGCCCGCGACACTACCCATACTTTCCACCCACATCCGGCCGCCCATCATTTCGGCCAAACGCTTGCTAATTGCCAAACCCAATCCGGTACCGCCGTACTGCCTGCTCGTTGAAGAATCAACCTGGCTGAAAGATTTAAATAGCCGATCCATGCGATCGCTCGGAATGCCGATACCGGTATCTTTGACCGCAAAATGTATTTCGTATGCTGGGTTAATTACTACCGGTTCGCCATTAATTGCTGGCGGTTCTTTAGCGTTAGCGGCTGACACTGAAATCTTTTTGGCAGTCACCGCCACCACCACTTCTCCAGCTTCGGTAAATTTAACCGCATTACTGAGCAAGTTGATTAAAATTTGCCTCAAGCGGGTGCTATCGCCGATCGCCGTTGCCGGTACTGTACGATCTATCAAGTAACCCACTTCCAGTTTTTTTTCTGCCGCCTTAGCAGCTACCAAGTCTAGAGATTCCTCAATGCAAGTGCGGATGTCAAACGGATGTTCCTCCAAGTCCAATTTGCCCGACTCAATTTTCGAGAAATCTAGAATATCGTTGATCAGCGTCAGCAAGGCATCGCCGCTGCTGCGGATAGTTTCTACAAAATCGCGCTGTTCGCGAGTTAAGGGGGTATCCAACAGCAAACCGGTCATGCCGATGACTCCATTCATCGGAGTGCGAATTTCGTGGCTCATGGTGGCTAAAAATTCGCTTTTGGCTCTAGTAGCGGCGAGTGCTTGATCGCGAGCTTTTGCCAAATCTACGTCGGTTTGCTGGCGTTCGAGTTCGCTTCCCACCCACTGAGCCATCAGTTTCACCAACTCTCTGTCTACAACTCGGAACGGTTCTGTCACAGGAGTCGGAGAAAAGAAGCACAGAGTGCCGTAAACTTCACCTGCCACCGTGACGGGAATGCCCATGTAAGCTTCGATGGGGAAGGCTCGATCGTCCCTGTTGAAGGAAAAACCCGAAAATCTTACCGATTCAAAGTAAATCGGTTCTTTTGCCATTGCCGTAGCCACGCAGAAGGTTTTTTCCAGATCGTAGATTTGTTCTTTGACGATCGACCCGTCGGGACACTCAACAGCCATTATTTGATAGTTGTCGCCTTGAATGCGGGACAAAATTCCCACGGACAGGCCTAAATGTCGGCATCCCATTGCCAGCAGTTCTTGCAGGCGCAAATCAAAGGTAGAGAGGTGGTTGAGCGGGTCTGTACGAGGAGCCGAAGTCACTTGGTACAACGCTTTTATTGCAGCTTCGCTTTCTCGCAGTTCTTGTTCTGTTTGCTTCCGCACGCTGATGTCGCGGGAAATGCCGATAATTTCTTGGACTTCGCCGGTTTGGGGATCGCTGATCGTGCGGCCGGTGGTTTCAAACCAAATGTATTTGCCGTCTTTGCGGCGGATGCGGTAGCTGACGGTGTAAGTAACTGGGAGCGCCAGGACTTTCCAGTGAGCTTTGGCAATGGTTTCTAAATCGTCGGGGTGAAAATAATCGTTGGGGACGCGGCCGATGAGTTCCGAAGGTTCGTATCCCAGCAAAGCCCGGCTGGCTGGGGAGACGTAAACAAACACGCCTTTGGGATCGTGTCTGGTGATCATGTCGGTTGAGTTTTCGGCCATCAACCGATAGCGGTCTTCGCTTTCATTACGTTCGAGTTGAGAATTGCCCAATGCTTCTAGCATTCGGTTGATGGCGTCGGCCAAGCTTGAGAGTTCATCTGCTCCGGCCATCTGAACTCTCAAGCTTGGGTCGCCGTTGGCTGCGATGTTGCTGACGCTGGTGCTCAAGGAAGCCAATCTCGCCAAGACTAATTTTTCTAGCAACAGCAGGGTGATCGCGCTAAATATTAAACCTACTGCCAGTATTGATAAGGTAAACAGCTCCAAGGTAGCCTGACCTTGGCGGGAGATGATGCGATCTGTCTCTACCCGCAGCAGCAACGCTAGGTTGCCATGGATGTCGCGAATCAGGGCGTATCCTGCGACGAAGGTGTCGCTGAGTGGCTCGACTAAAATTTCTACTGATTTGAGGTGGGAAATTTTGAGTTTGAGATTTTCCAAATCCTGCCTGGATGGAGCCATCGCCTTGGCCCCGGGCCCGGGGTAGTTCGTGGCTCCCACTTTAAAATCCAAACTCGGCAATCTGAAATCTACTGACAGGTGAGTTAGTTTTGAAAGCAAACCGATTTCGCTGCTGTCGAGATAGCGTCCCACGATCAGCGTCCCGCGCGGCGGGCCTTGGGCGTTGCTGTTAAAGATCGGCTTTGAAGCAACCAGCAGCGTGGTTTCGGGCAGGGTGAGGACGCCTGTTTTGGCGGCGGGGCGATCGCCCGAGACTGTCGGTGAGTCGAGCAGCGCCTCGGTCAAGTGCTGTTTTAAGCTTTCGGGAATCGGGATTTCGGTTTGGGATCTAAGGTCGAAACCTTTGCTGAAGATCGTCTTACCGTTGGAATCCAGCAGCACCAATAAGTTTAGTCTCAAGTAAATAAATGTCGAATCGACGAAATTTGACTTGACAAAATTTTCGTTCCGTGTTTCGACGAAAGAGTAAGTATCGTCCCACTCGGCATAATCTTGGGCGCTGGTGTCTAAATTCGACAAGTCATCATCTAATGCGTCCAAAGCCCGTGCGACATCCTGGCGGACGTACTGTGCCTCCAGGTTGTGAAAATCATGCAGCAAAATAGTTGATGCAGTGGCATAAAGAACCACAATCAGGCTGATCAGCGCTGCACCGATGATTAATAGTGTTTTTTTTCGGAGTTGCATGGCGTCGCCCTCCTCACGGTGCTACTCGGCAACTAGCCAGGAGAGGTTTGAGACGTAGGTTGTTTAGCATTGGCGATCGCAGGGCCTGCGTGTTTGGACTGTTCTGGGGTGACTTGGCAAAGCCCTTGGTATTTCCAAGGTATCCGGTATGTTGCCCCCCACAGTCAGTGTAGTATTTTCACAGCTTTAGTTCCCTATTATGCACAACCTATGAGCTACAAGTTATAACCTGACGATCGGCATCTTCAAAGGAAACGGGCGATCGAACTCAAAACAGTTCGCGTTTGATACTGACGCAGCCAGGGAGGCGGGCGGGGGAGCATCCCACTTTTTCACAGCCAAGCTAGAAGAAATTGGAGTTTTGAGGCAGGAGGCAGGAGGCAGAAGGAAAGAGGAAGAAGCAAGGAGCCAGAAGAAGTGTTTTTACAAATATCAGATGCTCCCGGCGGGCGGTTGGTAGAACAGGCGTGCTGGGTTGACAACCCTCACTATTATTGTACCTAAAAATATTGAGGAGAGAGCGGACTGGCGCAGCAAGTTGGGCTTGCCAAAAGGTTGTCGTTCCCATAGCTGTTTTAATTTTTGTCGTTCTATAGCAATCGTTGCAGGAGTAGGGGAATAAGCCCAAAAGCCTATCCAGCCTAGAAGCTTGAACCGTGTTCAAAAAATGTCATAGCAGAGGCAATGAATCTCCGGCGACTTTTCATTTATTACATCCGAAAATAAAATATACAACAATCAAAAAAATCAGTTTTTTACTTTTCTCTTTTGAATTAATCAAAACTGCTAATTAAGATTTATAAATTCACAGTTTGCACAATCCTCAACAAACGAGTAGGAACGGGTTTACCCCTAACATTATTCAACAGTACCCACAAATTAATAAAAACCCATTCCCACTTTCCCATCAAATCCTTTACTAACATTAGTGCCTGATATCAGTAGAAACTGATATCAGGCACTATCTGCAATCCGATCGCAAATTGAGTCTTTTTTATCGGGGGATGACGGCTAAAGCACCGGCGCCTGCTGCAGCAGCGGCCGAAGAAAGAGCGGTGAAAAACAGCCACCAAGAGGCAACTTCTGCTGCTTTCCGGGTTTCTTCGGCTTGTTTTTCGGCTTGCAGTTTGATGCTTTCGAGGCGAAGCTGCGCCTCTTGCTGCAAGCGTTCTGCTCTTTGCAAGACGCTGTTGCGGCTTCTTTCAATTTGGTCGATCAAGCGGTTGGCATCTGCTTCGGAAATGTCCTCGCGGGAGCTCATTAGTGCTACTAAAGTATCGCGGTTGAAATGACCCAGCCGATCGCGCAAAGCGTCAAATCCGGCTTGCGGATCGTCAAATAACTTCCGCACGTCCCGCGTAATGCCTTCGTAGTTGAGTTCAGGGCGATCGAGCGAATTGAGGTAATCCCGAATTTTTCCGAGAATCCCGTCAATTACCGACTGAATACCCTCCTGTATTTTCTGAATTTGCATTGCGAACTCATCGCGCACCGACAAAATTCCATCAACAATGCGATTGGCTTCTGCTTCAGAAATATCCGGCCGCTGAGACAGCAGAGAAACAACTGTAGCTCGATCGATGTGCGACAAGCGCTCGCCCAAACTGTAAGCGCCGACTTTCGGGTCATGCAGCAGCAGTTGCAAGTCGCGCTTGATGGCTTCTGGATTTAATTCATCCTTGCCCGTATTACGCAAATAATCTTGTAAAACACTCTGAAAATCCTGCACTTGGCTTTGCACCCGTTTTGCCAAACGGCGCGGCGCTTTCACAATCGAGCCGAGAGTTTCCTGCACTTGGTCGATAATTTGATTGACTTGTTCCTCGCTCAAATCTTGTCTCTGAGAAAGCAGTTTTACCAAAGTATCGCGATCAACTTGAGACAGGCGGCCGCGCAGCGCTAAAGCTCCTTCTTTGGGATTTTCCAGCAGTTTTGTCAAATCCCGCTTAATCCCTTCAGGATTGAGTTCTGATTTGCCAGTATTGCGAAGGTAATCTGCAAGGGCGGTGGTGGTTTGGTCGTACTGATCCTTAGCTTTTTCGGCCAACTTTTGCGGGGTATGCAGCGCACCGTGCCAATTTTCTTCGGCGCTGTCGATAAGCTGATTTACTTGGTCTTCGCTGAGGTCTTTCCGCTGAGATAGCAATTTTACCAAAGTTTGGCGATCGAACTTAGAAGCTCTAGCTCTCAGCGCCCACATTCCCGCTTCCGGGTTGTCCAGCAGCGTTTTCAAATCGCGCTTGATGCCTTCGGGATTGAGTTCTTCTTTGCCCGTAGACTTCAAGTATTCTTGCACTCTTTGCCACTGGTTGTCTAGTCGGGCTTGCGCTGCTTCTTGCAGACCTTTAGCATCTGCTAAAACGACATCTCGCGTCCTTTCCAACTCTTGAACAATCTGTTCTACTTCCTGGAATCCGAAGTTTTCGCGGCCTCTGAGAATTTGCACGAAACTGTCGCGCGTGTAAGGAGAAAGCCGATCCCGCAACTGTTCGTAACTAGCATCGGAATCCTCTAAGATTTTTTTGAAATCCCTCCCGATACCTGCTGCTGTCAGTTCTTCTTTCGGCGTCAGCTTCAAATAAGTTTCTACCCGCCACTGCAAATCGCGAGATTTTTCTTGCTCCTCGGCAAAGATCACGGTTTGTAAAACACGCTGTCTAATTGCTTCTAATTCCTGGGAAATTTGTTTAATTTTGTCTTGGGTAAAAACACCTCTACTAGCCAGGATTTCGGCAAAATTAGACTGTTTTAGTTTTTCTAATTCGCGGCGAACAGTTCCTGGATCGGCCGTAGGATCGTAAAGAACGTCCCGAAATTCGCGCTCGATGGCTTGGGGGTTCATCTGCCACGAATAAGTGTTGAGTAGGTAGTTTTCTACGTCGGCACGAATTGGGCTGTAAGTTACGGGTTCGCCTTTGACTTGAGCGGTAATTTTATCAGTTTGCTGGGTAACTTTGTCTTTAGCTTCTTTGAGCTGACCGACTACTTTTTCAACATCCAAGTCAGAAATATCCGTGCGACCCAATACTATTCCCATTAAAGCATTGACTGCCATTGTCGTTGCTTGGGACATCATGGTCGGGTTTTGTCCAGAATTTTGACCGCCCAGACTGCTGAGAGCTTTTTCTACCCTACTTGCTAATTTATCTGAGACCAAATCTCCCGATTTAGCAGATTTGAGATAGTCTACTAATTGGGCGATGCCGTCTGATTGCTGCCCTTGTTTTCCTACTTGTTTCCAAGCATCTTGAAGTTGGTCTACAATCCGGTTTACGTCGCGTTTTGATAAGTCCGATCGCGAACTTACTAAATCTACGAGAGTTTGCCGATCGAGATTCGGCAAATTTTCGGTTGCAATGGTTTTTAGTTGCGGATCGTTGAGCAATTTTTCAAACTCGCTACGCATCCCTTTGATGTCTAATTCCGGCGGTTTGAGGCTTTGGATGTAGTCTTCGACGTTTTCCCGCAAGCTTGTGGGGTCGATCGCGCTACCCAGTTCGTGGCCCACTGCTGCTGCTGCTGCTTTCGCGGTGGCGACTACTTGGTTGCTGGCTGCTTTTGCGCCGATGGCCGAGGCTGCGGTGCCGACAATGGCTTGAAAGCCTGATGTGGCAGTGTTGACTACGGAACCGATCAGGGAACCGACGGTGGTGGAACTCACCCAAACAAGCATTGAGAAATAGGTTGCCCACACGACTAAACCGACGATCGCACCTAAACCGGGACTGCTAATCAAGCTGAGCTTAACTGCTAGCAAGCAAGCAAAGAATAGGGCAATGGTGACGGTGATTAGCGTCCAAGTACCTACCTTTCGGCCGATGTGGCGGACTGGGGAGCTGCCGCTATCGGAGTGGTGGCCGTCGTCGTGGGATTGTCCCATGTACGAAAGGCCCGCGGCTACTGATAAATTTGTTAGCAATAGTTGGAAAGCGCAGGCGAGCACCACTCCAGCTATCAAGGCGATAAAAAATTGCGGCCCGGAATAGAGGAGTGCTGCGTCTTCTGCTGTGTTTGTAGTAGTCTGCTCTACTGGCACTTGGGCCAGCCAGAACCCGATGTTATACAGTTGTGGATTTATTGGCAAATTTTGATACATAGTATATTCCTCGTTAAGGAGTGGGTGCGCGCGCTCATTGGCGCAAGTTAACCAATGTATAGTTTTAGACTCATGCCCCCAATGGCAAGCATCGCCTTATTGACGAGCTAAAGCATCCCCCTACAGTTGGAAGTGTAGAAATATGTCTGCGGCCGGCTGTCACTTTCGGAATATTTGTGCTATGTAAATTGGCAGTTGTGAACTTGTTAGCTCTCAGGTATGAGTCAGGTGCGCTGCGGCGCATCCGAGATAGATGGTAGTAATGGTAAGTCGGATTAAAATAAGGGCAGAGGAAAATCTTTGGTCGATCGATATTAAGAGTCGGCACAGAAGCCCAGACAAATTGTTCACAATTCATCAACCAATGCCATAGCAAATTAGCTTTCAAGGGATTCGATAGTGCAGCGAGAAAGTCATGCAATTATTATTGGCGGCAGTTTAGCAGGACTGTTGACCTCTAGAGTATTAGCAAAACACTTCGACCGAGTAAGTATTGTTGAAGGAGATTTTTTTTCGGAACAACCCGCACCTCGCCCCGGGATTCCTCAATCCCGTCATCTTCACATCCTTTTAAATCGGGGGAAAATCATCTTAGAACAGTTGTTTCCCGGCTGGGAAAACGAACTGATAGCTGCTGGTGCTCCTAGTTTAGATCCAAGGTCTATCAGGTGGTTTAGTCCGGCGGGTTGGGCCCCGCAATCTACCCCGGATCTAAATGATTTAATTATGTTCAGTCGGGATTTACTGGATTGGCAAATTCGCCGCCGGTTGACTGAAAATATGAACGTGCATTTCCTCGAAGGAGGCACAGTAACGGGGTTGCTGGCGAATGCCTCATGCACGGAAGTTGCTGGCGTGTCGGTGCGTTTTCGCGATAGCCAAAACCCGGGTAACATCCATGCAGAAAATTTGTATGCAGATTTAGTAGTCGATGCTGGCGGCAAAGTTTCCAAAACACCTCAATGGTTGAAAAGTTTGGGCTATGAACCTCCCCAAGAAACCGCTATCAATGCTTTTGTCGGCTATGCCAGCCGCATCTATGAAGGCAGCAGTAAATTGTCAGACACTGCGCCAGTATTTGTGTCAACCGCACGGGAGCATCCCAGTTTTGCAGCCAGTATAAATACTCAAAGACTTAGCAGGCAAGTTGATGGCAGAATAGAAAG
>NZ_JAUBUI010000217.1:0-1361 GCF_036705385.1 Microcoleus sp. B3-A4
GGCACTATACTTGATTTACTTTTTTGTACATCATACCTAGTTTATCACTTTTTCGGTCTTAAGTAAACCGTATTGATTTATAGATGATATGGGGGTTTTACTTATTAACCAGGAATTATGCTAGCTCGCCTCATGGTACCAGAGTATCCGATCTAAAACCATTTTACCGAGGCGCAATAATTACAGCAAGTGGAACCATTAGTATTAAAAAAGTGATGACATTAATGATGATGAATGACTTAATGGATGGCAAGGGATTTGAAGTATTTATCGAAAAGTTTTTAGTTTCCTCGTAAATGTGGAGAGCGGTAGTATCAATGGATAATTTACCAGCCAATAAAATGGCTCCTATTGCACCGATGATTGAAGAAATTGGTGCAAGTATTATTAACTTATCACCGTATTCTCCTGATTTTAATTCCAATGAATTAGGGTGGTTTCAACTTAATTTTTTCGGCGTAGCTTTTTTTGCTAACAAAAATAATTGATACATTAACTGCCGTCGCACTCGAATTAATAAATCCTCAACATCTAAAAAACTGCTTTACTAAATGCTGCTAATGTCATCTATAAACTTGCAATCTACTGTATTAGTAGGGCAAGGATTCCTCGCCCTACTAACAGCCTTAAATCAGAGTAATTGCAGTCGATGCCGGAGCGCCGATCGAACCTGGACCAAAGCCCAAATTCACCACCCCACCAGTCAACTCAGGAAGATTGTTAATCGTCAGACTAACGGTAGTTTGACCGGGATTAAAGTTCACCGTGCCGGACGAAGGATTCACAGCAAATGGACTGTCAATGGTGAAGTCTACGTTGTTCACAGGTTGACCACCACTAGGAGCAACAATCAAATAGTCCACCGAAGCCGGAACCGAAGGATTGCCAGCCCGATTAATCGTAACAACTCCATAACCACCATCAATAATAGGATCGGGAGACGAACCGTAAAAGAAGGAAGTCGTAGCCACGCCGCCTTCAGCCACCGTGTAATTTGGTTGGGCGAACTGGAAGAGACTGCTAGCTCTCAGCGCCGGCGTCGCAGTTGGCGTCGTCCCAGTTGGCGCGACATCATTAATCGTCAAAATTGACGGAGGACCACTGACATTGCCACCCAAGAGCACCAAATTCACCGTTTCCGGCGGTTCCCCTGTTATGTCGCTCAAAGTCGTCACGGGGAAACTAGCGGTTGTTTGCCCCGCAGCAAAATTCAACACTCCCGCCGCCGTAGTGTAGTCCGCTGCTGTGCCTGCTGAACTTGCCGAACCGTCAAGAGTAGTGAAGTTAATCGATGCAGCAGCCGTGCCACCGGTGCGAGTAACGTTAATCGTAGCCACGCCACCTTCAGCCACCGTGTAATT
>NZ_JAUBUI010000082.1:0-11240 GCF_036705385.1 Microcoleus sp. B3-A4
ATTTGTTACGTCACTAGAAATATATCTTTCTTTATCTATCTTAACATAGTTTTGTTTTTTCTCGCCGACCTACTTACAACCCGGAAGGTCTTTTATTATCGCTTTATAACCTTCAGATTCTGGATAAAAACTGATAGCATATTTCAGGCTCAAGTAATAATCCAGAGATTTAAAATTGACTTTCATCCGCGTTCATCCGTGTTCATCTGCCCTCATCAGCGGTTCCCAAAAAAATAAGGTGAGCAAAGCCCACCCTACTCTCCTACTAAAAACGATTAAACCTTAGCTTCATTCTTCACCAAATTACCCCAACCCAAATCCTTCAGCGAATTATTCCGGCGCAGCGGACGAGTCACCAACTCCAGAATATCCCGTGCATTACCAAAGCCGTGAATCTGAGCAAAAGTAAACTCAACAGACCACTTAGTATTAATTCCCCGCGCTTCCAAAGGATTAGCGTGAGCCATACCAGTAATCACCAAATCAATATTCTGCTCGTAAATCCGCTGAAGCTGATTGTAATTGTCTGGTTTCTCCACAATCCGAGGAGTAGGAACTCCCATCTCGTGACAAGTCTTTTCTAACAAAGCCAATTCAGCCGCCTGATAGCGCTTGTCCATGTAAGGAATCCCAATTTCCGGGCAAGTCATGCCGCAGCGAATCAAGAAACGTGCTAAAGAAATCTCCAGCAAATTGTCGCCCATAAAGAAGACAGATTTACCGCGAATTATTTGCAGATAATCTTCTAAACCCGCCCAGATTTGCGCTTCCCGTTCGTCCAAACCTTTGGGTTCAATTCCCAACACTGAGCAAATCTTTTCAATCCAAGCGCGAGTTCCGTCAGGGCCGATCGGGAATGGCGCACCAATTAGCTTGCACTTGCGACGGCGCATCAACGTAGAAGCTGTGCGCGACAAGAAAGGATTCATGCCCGATACATAATAACCTTCTTCCAAGACTGGCAATTCAGTGTAGCGCTTGGAAGGAAGCCAACCGGAAACTTTGATTCCTTGCTTCTTCAATTCTAGAGTTAGCTGAGTAACAACCGGGTCGGGCAAAGAACCGAAAAGTACCAGCGGCGTGTGCTTGACATATTCCGATTCATCTGCTGCAACTTCCTCTTTTTTCTTGCCGAAATTCAGCAGTTGAGAGATAGCATTGCGTTCTTGTTTCTGAGATTCCATCACGGGCGCTTTCTCAGGGCATTTAGCAGCCATAGCTGCCAAAACGGTATCTTCCCCTTGAGTAAAAGCGTAGTCCAAGCCGTTAGCGCGCGCTGTGACGATGGGAATGCCAATTTCTGCTTCGAGTTTCGGTGCTAACCCTTCCAAATCCATTTTGATGATTTCGGTGGTGCAAGTGCCGATCCAAACAATTACACTGGGGTTACGATCGCGCTTAATTTGCAAGCACAGCCGCTTCAACTCATCATAATCGTTTAACTGAGCGGAAATATCGCCTTCTTCCAACTCAGCCATCGCATAGCGAGGCTCAGCAAAAATCATCACGCCCATTGCGTTTTGCAAGAAATAGCCGCAAGTCTTGGTACCTATGACCAAGAAAAAGCTATCTTCAATTTTTTGATAAAGCCAAGCTACGCAGCTAATCGGACAAAATGTGTGATAATTGCCTGTTTCGCATTCAAAGTTTAAAGCTTCTGGTTCATTAGTAGTAATAGCAGTCATATCTCAAATCTTCTCCCTTTAAATTGTTTTTCGTCTCGAACAGGACTTGCGGCGGAGCGAGGAAACACCTGGATTTTGCGATCGTCTCGGTGAGCTCGCCCAGGACAGGAATAGGTTGTTTTTCCTCTCGATCGCGAACAGGCGCAGCGGCGAGAAAACACCTGTTTTGCGCGATCGCGACGCACAGCGAACAATAAATAGAAATACCTATTTTTGGGCTAATTCCTCTGAAAAATAGATGCAGCCAACTCAATATTTCCGCAGCCGCAGCATCCAAAATTTGAGCTAAAAAATTCTGCGCGAGGGCCTCTAATCCCTCACAGCAGGGATTTAGTTTTCTTCAACTCGCTAAGGCAAAAAGCCTTTTGGCAGTTGTGAGTTGGAGCTAATTAAAAATTAACAACTCGCAACTCACAACTCACAAATAGAGCGGGAAACTTCAAGACTAGAACAGATGCGGGCGATCGCAACAACCTCACTTAAAATCCGACAAAAAGCCCGAAATTTCTTCATCCTCATCGTCGGAATCCAAATCGCCGAGACCTAGAGCATCTAAATCATCTTCGTCAGGATCTCCGGTAGTTGCTTCCCCCAGATCGTCGAGTCCGAGATCGTCGAGGTCATCGTCATCAGATACAGAGAAATCGTCAATACCGTCATCGTCCAAGTCGCCCAGATCCATGTCTAGGTCATCTGAGGTCGCTGTCCCAAAAGGATCGGGTATTTCTTCGGCGACAAACTCTGCATCTTCTTCCCCAAACGGATCGGAAATCCCCGCTTCGAGATCTCCAGAGGTCAAACTCCCAAATTGTGAGGCTTCTTCTTCCTCGTCATCGCCGAGGTCGAGACCGCCCAAAGCCGAGGCTTCTTCTTCCTCGTCATCGCCGAGGTCGAAACCGTCCAAAGCCGAGGCTTCTTCTTCCTCGTCATCGCCGAGGTCGAGACCGCCCAAAGCCGAGGCTTCTTCCTCATCGTCGTCGCCGAGGTCGAAGTCAGATACAGCGTCTTCCTCGTCGTCGCCGAGGTCGAAATCAGATACGGCGTCTTCCTCATCGTCACCCATATCGAAGTCAGATACGGCGTCTTCCTCATCGTCTTCGAGACCGAGACCGTCCAAAGCCGAGGCTTCTTCCTCGTCATCGTCCATGTCGAAGTCGGAGACTGCTTCTTCCTCATCGTCGTCCATGTCGAAGTCGGAGACTGCTTCTTCCTCGTCATCGCCCAGGTCGAAGTCGGAGACTGCTTCTTCCTCGTCATCGCCCAGGTCGAAGTCGGAGACTGCTTCTTCCTCGTCATCGCCCAGGTCGAAATCAGAGACTGCTTCTTCCCCAAACTCATCGAAGGATTCGTCATCGGAGCTCAGTGCTGACGCAGCAGCAGCCAGACCGGCCGCTCCGGCGACTCCGGCGACTACTCCGGCTGCTGCTAAGGCCGCACCGCCCAATTTATTAGATTTGGCATCAGCGGGTGCAGCAGTGGCAGTTTGAGCTGCTGCGGGTGCAGCAGTTGCAGTTTGAGCTGCTGCGGGTGCAGCAGTTGCAGTTTGAGCTGCTGCGGGTGTTGGAGATGTGCCGGCCGTCTGCGGCGCGATATTTGAGGGCATACCCAGCGCTAGGTCCGGGTCAAAATTTAGCCCCAACACTTCGATCAGGCTGTCTGCATCCGGCTTGAGTTTTGAGAAGGGCAGCATTAATTGCTGGAGTTCCGGCTCCAGGGCAGCCGCAATTCCCAGGATGAGGTAAGAAACAGGCCTTTTCCCGCCGTCGGGTGTGGCGACCGTGTTGTCAGCCGTCATGTGCAGGAGCAGCCAAGCCCGATTTACCTGGTAGTAGTCCAACCACTTCTGTTTGAGAGCAACTGAAAAAGTATCAAAAAAAGCCATAACCTCTTTATCCTCATCCTGATCGCTAGACCTATTAAACCATCATCAGGTCTAGCTCATCTTCCTCCTTCTTGACCACCGGTTGCACTGGATTTAGATAAAAATCTGAAAGTAAGGCGAATAATTCGCGATCGGGCGTGTCGTTGGGCACTACTCCTTCGGGCATTGCCAAAATCTGATCAGCGATGTTGAGGTAGTAATCGCAGACGTAGTTGAGGGAAGGATCGCTTTCTGCCATCTCAAACAATGTTTTGCCTTTGACGCGAGAAACGCGGATGTCTTCAATCAGGGGCAGCACTTCCAGCACCGGCATCGGTACAGAGTCTATGTACTTGTCGATCAAGTCGCGCTTTGAGGTGCGGTTGCCAATTAAACCGGCGAGCCGCAACGGGTGAGTGCGGGCTTTTTCGCGGACTGAGGCGGCGATGCGGTTGGCTGCAAATAAAGCGTCGAACCCGTTGTCGGTAACAATCATGCAGTAATCGGCGTAGTTCAAGGGGGCTGCAAAACCGCCGCACACTACGTCACCGAGCACGTCGAACAGGATGATGTCGTATTCGTCGAAGGCATTGAGTTCTTTGAGGAGTTTGACGGTTTCACCGACTACATAGCCGCCGCAGCCAGCTCCTGCGGGAGGGCCACCTGCTTCTACGCAGTCAACGCCGCCGTAGCCTTTGTAGATGACATCTTCGGGCCAAACGTCTTCGTAGTGATAGTCCTTTTGCTGAAGGGTGTCAATAATTGTGGGGATCAAGAAGCCAGTGAGGGTAAATGTGCTGTCGTGCTTTGGATCGCAACCGATTTGCAAAACTTTCTTGCCGCGCTTGGCTAGGGCAACGGAGATGTTGCAGCTTGTTGTCGATTTGCCAATTCCACCTTTTCCGTAAACTGCGAGTTTCACTCTTTGTTCTCCTATAGGTTTCTATCAAAACGATGGGGGCTGGGTTTTCATGCTTTTTTTCGATCGCCCAATTGCAATAGCCCAATTGCAATTCCCTTACTGTCTGTCGATTTGAGATTTCAGATTTGAGATTAAAGAATGGACTCCACAGATGAATCTGGGGCTTCTCTCTAACTAAAATTTCGATCTCGACGACTTTTGTTTGGGGCTTGTATCCCTCTTTGGGTTAGGCCAATTTTGGAGTCCGCCCTTAGTCACCTCGTTGAAAGCATTATTAGCTAACTTGCGATGAAAAGAAAGGGGGCGTCTAAATGAAAATGCTAGTAAATTTGTTTATTTTGCACCTCTGAGAATCTTAACTGGTTTTTTGAGACTAAAATCTATTTTTATATTTTTTTTAGCTTTTAAATAGATTTTAGAATACTTTCTTAATATAAAGAGGTACAAAAATAAAACAAAAATTAACTTCTCAAACAATCTGGGCTTTTGGCTTTGGGGCTAGGATGCAGGCAGTTGATGGCTTGTGCGGGTAACTGGAACGGTCATAAAGGCGCTAGTGGATGAGGCAAACTCGAAGTGAGTTCGGATCAGTTGGGTCAGGGGAGGGCAAAGTTATAGGATTTTAGATTTGAGATTTGAGATTTTAGATTGGGAAAGATTGACTTTGCTTGGGTTTCTGGTGTTTTGTAAAAAATTGTGAATTTTTAGGAAATGGTGGGGAGTCGGAGAGTGGGGGAGTGAGTCGGGGAGAGGGAGAGTGGATGGGGAGAGTGGGGGAGTGGGAGAATATGATTTCTTCCCCATCACTACTGATACCAGTTGAAAAAAAGAATGCAACTGTAGGCCCGCGATCCAAACCCCGGGCTTCATGAGTCATTTCCCATCCTTAAATTGTTCAATCTAAAATCTAAAATCTCAAATCTCAAATCGTATGACTGCTGACTAATGACCGCTGACAATCGGAATCTCGATCGCAAATTCAGTGCCCCGTCCAGCTTCCGAAACGCAGTCGAGTCGCCCCCCGTGCTGTTCGACGACTAAATGGTAAGAAATCGACAGTCCCAAACCAGTGCCCTTGCCGACTGGTTTGGTAGTAAAAAACGGATCAAATAATTGGCGGCGAATCTCCTCCGGTATGCCCCGCCCGTTGTCGGAAATGCGGATCGCCACAAAATTGCCGCCAACAACTTCAGTGCGAATTGTAATTGTGGGAACAGTCAATGGAGAACTAGCATTTGACGGGGGTGAATTTTTCTCATCTCTCTTGGCCCATTCACCTTTCTGGATTTCTTCATCCAAAGCATCAATAGCATTGCCGATAATATTCATGAACACCTGATTGATCTGACCGGCACAGCACTCGATGGGGGGCAAATTGCCATATTCTTTAATAATCTGGATAGCTGGATGTCGGCCGTGGGGTTTGAGTCGGTGCTGCAAAATCAACAAAGTGGTTTCGAGTCCCTCGTGAATGTCAACGAGCTTGACGTTAGATTGATCCGATCGCGAAAAATTACGCATCGACACAACTATTTGGCGGATGCGCTCGGTTCCTACTTGCATAGAAGACACTAACTTAGATAAGTCTTCTACCAAAAAATCGATTTCCATCTCTGCTGCTGCTTCCCGAATTTCCGAGACTGGTTCGGGATAGTGCTGCTGGTAAAGTCCCAAAAGTTGGAGCAATTCTTTGATGTAATGGCTGGCGTGGGAAAGGTTGCCGTAGATAAAATTAACAGGATTGTTAATTTCGTGAGCGATACCGGCAATCATTTGTCCCAAAGAAGACATTTTTTCGGTTTGCACTAATTGAGTTTGAGTTTGCTGCAACTTTCGGACAGTTTGCTCTAATTGCTGCGCTTGATTTTTCAAGCAAGTTTGCTTTCGCCGCAGCACTTCTTCGACTCGCTGGCGCTTGAGAATATCCCGTCTCAACAATTCATTGGATTCTAAAAGTTGAGCGGTGCGTTCTTCAACTTGTTTTTTTAAGTCGTCGTGAGCTTGGCGCAGGGCTTCTTGGGCCCGCTTCCGCTCTAAAATTTCTTGCTGCAAAAGTTCGTTGGCTTTCTGCAATTGGGTGGCTCGATCGTCCACTGCTTGCTGCAAAAGCTCGATCGTCCCGTACATTTCAGATTGGTTAAAAACTTGTGGCAAACTTGTCTGAGAGACAATGCCCAAAAGTTCTCCCTGGCTGCCAACTACTACCAAACGGCGGACGCAGTGCCGCTGCATGGACTGGTGGACACTCCAGAGGGAATCGGCGGGAGATATGCAAAATAAAGGGGCACTCATGACTCTTGCTGCCGGGATTTCCGAGAGGTTTAATTCGAGGGCGTGAAACTGCACGATGTCGCGCTCGGTGACAATGCCGATCGGAATTTGATAATTTGGTGTTGGTGCGAGCGCCAGCTCGGGATGCTGAATTTGCTCTTGGACAATAACGACGCAACTAACTCGATGCTTGACCATGAGCTGGGCTAAATCGAGGGCTGAGGCAGTTGTTGGGGCAGAAATGACTTCTGTAGTCATGACATCTGCTGCACAGCGCAAATTGGTTAGCAAGTTGATCGGTTGCAGGGCTTCGTGAATCGCTTCGCGGGTGATGATGCCCAGAAGTCGCGAGTCCTCGTCCACTACGGGCAAATGCCGGATCTGGTGCTGGCGCAACATGAACATAGCTGTGAAAATATCTTGAGACTCGGATTGTTTGAGGGTAATGGGCGATCGAGTCATTACATCGGCAATTGTCAATCCGACTGTACAAGCTGCGACAGTAGTTAGCTTGACGATATCCCGTTCTGTAAAAATGCCGATGGGTCGATTATCTTCCACGACTATGACGCAACTGCGCTTGGCTGCGCTAGCAAAAGCGTTTTGTTTTTCCCCACAAAGCTGACAGGAGACGCGCATCGGGTTCATGAGAGCCAACACCTGGGCGATCGGGGTTTCTGGAGGGACGGTGAGGGGGTGGCGGTCGATCGCCCGATCTAAAGGTGAAGAGTAAAGTGGTTGGCTGTTGGGCCGTCCGGCGGGTTCTGATGATTTAATTACGGGCAACTGCGGGGCTGAATTGACGAAATGCTGTAATTTTTCTTCTTGTAGCATGGTGATTATTAATTTTACTTAATGAGTTGTTACAAATTTGCAGACGGGGGTTGGCAGACTTAGCATTAATTAACCGGGTCACAGATGCTCGATCGCCTAAAATCTGATTGCTAGAACACCCTTATTTAATTTTTATTTTTTAAATTCTATGTCGTGGACTCCCTTAAGTCATCGAATTCATCACTTGCCGCTTATCCTTGCGGGCCCGATTTTGCGCCGGACGGAAAGTCGGGCCGTGACAGTTTGGCTGGCTCTGAAAGCAGCCCGCCGAGTCGAACTCAAGGTTTATTCGACAGAGGGCGGAACCGGCGAAATTGTCGATCGGCCCTTGCTCCAAGGTGCGAACTCTACTGTGCAGATCGGCAAATACCTGCACGTAGTGGCGGTGACTGCTAAACCAATTAATAGCAATGTCTTGACATCCGGGCAAATTTATGCTTATGACATCAATTTTGCTGGGAGTAGCGAGTCGCCGTCGGGGGTGGCAGTCCCAGAAAATGAGAAAGAAAATCTCATTTCTTGCCTGTGGCCGGCTTCCCCCAATTTGTCGGCTTTGGGACGGGACACGATTAGTTATTTCGCTCACCAGTTGCCGACTTTTGCCCTGCCGCCGAACGATTTAAACTATTTGCGTATCGTTCACGGTTCTTGTCGCAAGCCCCACGGAGACGGCAGAGATGCGCTGCCAATCTTGGATAATTCGATCGAACAGTTTGCAGGTACGGCAAATAGCAGGCCCCACCAACTGTTTTTAACCGGCGACCAAATTTACGGCGACGACGTTGCCGATGCGATGCTGTGGGCTTTGACTGACGCTGGCGATACACTGTTGGGCTGGGAAGAAAGTCTACCCCTGATGGATGATGCCCAAATAAAAAAGAATTTGTGTATCAGTATACCTAAAAATTCGCAAAACGAAAATGCAGTTGGTGGAGAGAGGGAAATTTTTAGAGAGTCGCCAATTCAGAAACCGTCTGATGCTGAGTATGAGTCCAAAAAACCAATTGAGTTACAGCCGGGGACTCGCAGCGATATTGCCAGAGATTTTGGCGGCTTTACGGGGATGTTGGTGAATAAACCGGACAAGGCTAAAAGTCACTTGTTCAGTTTGGGGGAATATTGCGCGATGTATTTGTTAGTTTGGTCGCCGATACTTTGGTGCGCGCGTTTTCCGAAGGGTAAGGATATTTGCCCAAATTCTAAGCGGGCAAAAGTCTGGGATAGAGAAGTTGTGGAACTTGACGGTTTTGCTCGAAATTTGTGGAGGGTGAGGAGGGCGCTAGCGAATATTCCTACTTATATGATTTGCGATGACCATGATGTTAGTGACGATTTGTATTTGAATCGAGAATGGTGTTACCGGGTGCTGGGTAAGCCGCTGGGCCGACGGGTGGTGCAAAATGCTGTGCTGGCTTACGCTGTGTTTCAGGCTTGGGGAAATACGCCGGCACAGTTCGATCGCGAAAAACCGGGAGATAAATTATTAAAAGCTGCTGAAAAATGGTCGGGTTCGGGGGGCACTGATGTTTCTGCTTGGGAGGAGGCGGCTGCGTATTTGGGGATTCCAAGACTCGACCCAAAAACTCATTTGCCTAAGTTGAAATTAGATGAAGATGTTTTTATTTTGGATCGGGATGGAGAGGGTGTAAGTAAGGTTTTGAATTGGCATTTTACTGTGAGAAGTTTTAAGCACGAGGTGATTGTGCTGGATACGCGGAGTTGGCGGGGGTATCCGGTGGAAAGCGCGATCGATCCGCCGATGCTTTTGACTCACAAAGGTTTTGAGGAGCAAATTCAGAAACCTTTGAAGGAAACAGATTTGCTGAATAAAACTGGGGAGTTTGAGATTGAGGCGACGCTGGTGGTTGTGCCGACAAATTTGGTGGGTTTGTGGATTATTGATGTGGTGCAAAAGTGGGATGTGGAACAGGGGAAAGTTTTTAATAGTGATGCGGGGGATGCTTGGAATTTTCATGAGTTGGCTTTTGTGAAGCTGTTGTCGGAATTTTTTAAACAGCGCCAGCGGGTGATTCTGTTGACGGGGGATATTCACTATGCTGCTGCTGTGCGACTGAGTTATTGGTCTAATTGTCATTTTGGCGATTCTAGAGCGAATATTGAGCCTTTGAAGCGGGCGAATTCTCAATCAAATTGTCAATATTCTGTGTTGGCGCAGTTGACGGCTAGTGCTTTTATCAATGAAGAGTGGAAAACGCATTTAATTCATACTAAGATTAAGTCGCTGTTTCCTGAGCGATCGCACCAATGTTTGGGATGGAATGAACCCCTGGAATTAATGAAAATTCCGATGGGTGGCAGAAAGAAGGCTGTGGCTGCTGTCAAAAATAAACAATCTCTGCCTGATTGGGGCTATCGGGTTGACTGGATGAAACGACAAAAAGCTCGGATGTTTTTGCAGCTAGAAAAGGGAACTGCGTCAAATAGATCGCATACAGATAAACGATTGTCACTGCTGCGTAGGTTGTGGAATTTTATATCGCTGTTGTGGCGCAATCGCTGGCTGCAAGAGGGTGATGAGATTGTGGGATATAGCAATATTGCGATCGTCAGTTTTCAGTGGCCTGCTGATGATGATGGGGAGAAAGCGGTGATGCAAAATATTTATTGGCGGCCGCTTTGGGCATCGGATAGTGTGGTTTACAGTCAATATTTTGTGCCGCTGGGATTGGATGAGGATGATTAGATTACTGATTTCTTGAAGAAGTCGGGGATTTGGATATGGGTACAATATTGTGATGAGTTTGTGGCAGTGTCCGCCGGGGGTTTCAACCCCTGGCAGACTCGCGGACGAACCAACTGGCCTTCCCTGCGCGGACAAACTAACGGACTAACAAATCGAATTCGATCGCACATTTCTCTCAAATTCGATCGCCCGATCAACAAAAAACCCCATCGCCCATCAACCCAAAAATCCGTTCGCCCCAATCAACACAAAAATTCGATCGCACATTTCTCTCAAATTCGATCGCCCTAAAACTCGCTACATTAGGACTTACGATGGAGGCCGAGAAACCCGGTTTTTGACGACAATAAATACTTCGTTGCAGCCCACAGATTCGGTAAAAACCCGGTTTCTTTGGTGGGAGTGCGTAAGTCCCGTACACAAAAAATTAGATCGCCCGAATCGACCCAAAAATCCGATTATCGCCCGCCGCTAACTCCCTCCAATCGCAGGAAATGCACCCTGCCCGACGCATCCCCCGCTACAACTGTCACCCCATCAGGCGAAATTGCACAGCAACGAAACCCAGTTTCTCCGCTGAAACTAGCAACCCCTTCACCGCTAAACAAATCCCAGATTTTCAGGGTTTTATCCTCTGAAGCGGAAATCCCGGTTTTGCCGTCGGGTGCGATCGCCACTGCTGTTACCCAGTCATTATGACCAGTAAGAGTTGTCAGTTCCCGGCCTGTCTCGGTGTCCCAGATTTTCAGGGTATAATCCCTTGAAGCGGAAATCGCGGTTTTGCCGTCGGGTGCGATCACCACTGCTGTTACCGAGGTAGTATGACCCGTAAGAGTTTTCAGTTCCCGGTCTGTCTCGTTGTCCCAGATTTTCAGGGTATAATCCGCTGAAGCGGAAATCGCGGTTTTGCCGTCGGGTGCGATCGCCACGGCCCTTACCGAGTTAGTATGACCAGTAAGAGTT